>JAENXP010000383.1 GCA_016649475.1 Burkholderiales bacterium
CACCAGGCATGACGACACTAGAGCAGATCACCAGTTGCATGGACGCATACGACCCGGAGGCGCTCGCGGTGGACCAGGCGCGCGCGGTCGTGCGCGCCTTCCTCACCCCGGTCTCCACCAATGAAAGACTCGCGGTGCGTTCGGCCCTCGGGCGCGTGCTGGCCGAGGACATCGTATCCACGCTCGACGTGCCGGCGCACGACAATTCGGCCATGGACGGCTACGCGCTGCTGCATTCCGAACTCGCGCCGGAGGTCGAAACCGTCCTGCGCCTGGCCGGCAGCGCTTTCGCCGGACGCCAGTTCGAGGGTAGCGTGGGTAAAGGCGAGTGCGTGCGCATCATGACCGGCGCGGTGATGCCCAAGGGCACCGACACGGTAGTAATCCAGGAACTCGTCCAGACCGACGGCGAGCGGGTCCGCATCCCGGCGGGCCAGAAGCGGGGCCAGAACCGGCGACTCGCGGGCGAGGATCTGGCCGTAGGCAAGGCGGTGCTGCGCGCGGGCACTGCCATCGGTCCGGCCCAGCTCGGTCTGCTTGCGTCACTGGGCCTGGCGGAAGTCGCGGTGCGCCGGCGCCTGCGCGTGGCCTTCTTTTCCACCGGCGATGAACTGTGCTCGGTCGGCACGCAGCTGGCGCAAGGCGAGGTGTACGACAGCAACCGCTATACGCTCTACGGCATGTTGTCGCGCCTCAACTGCGACATCATCGACATGGGGGTGGTGCGCGACGACCCGGTGAGCCTCGAGCACGCGCTCAAGACCGCGGCAGCGGACGCCGACGCAGTCATCACCTCGGGCGGCGTCTCGGTGGGCGAAGCCGATTTCATCCGCGAACTGCTCGGCAAGCTCGGCGAAGTCGTATTCTGGAAAATCGCGATGAAGCCGGGCCGGCCCATGGCTTTCGGCAAGATCGCTCACGCTGGAAACGCGGCGCACTTCTTCGGCCTGCCCGGCAATCCGGTTGCGGTAATGGTGACTTTTTATCAGTTCGTGCGCGAGGCGCTGCTCGCCCTCTCGGGCCGCAACGACGACTGCGCGCTACCCCTGTTGCAGGCACCGTGCACCGCCGCAATCAAGAAGAACCCGGGGCGCACCGAATTCCAGCGCGGCATCCTCGCGCGCGACGATCACGGGCAATGGCGCGTATGTCCGACCGGCGCGCAGGGTTCGGGCGTACTGCGCTCGATGTCCGAGGCCAACTGTTTCATCGTGCTCGAACACGAACGCGGTTCGGTCAAACCCGGCGAGCAGGTGCAGGTGCAGCTGTTCGACGGCCTGATATAGGCTACGCGGCGCGGGAACACCCCCCCGGATTCGCGGGTGTATCATCGGCGCATGCGACAGGCCAGTTCATTGCCGCGCGAATTGTCTCGCGCCCCCGGCGAACTCCTAGCGGCGTTCATCGGGTGGGGCGCCAGCTGGTGGCGCGTCTTTCATTTTGGCGCGCTCGCACTGGTGATGGCGCTGTCACCAGCGACCTACGATAGAGAAAACCGCGCGGTGACGGCGAAGCAGATCTATTTCTCCGCCTGGCAGGTCCTGCCCTGGTTCACGCTCCTCGCCGCGCTGCTCAGCATGATGCTGATCCGCATCGTCGTTGCGAGCGCACAGAGTTACGGACTGACACAGTATGCGCTCGAGCTGGTGGTGCGCGTGCTGGTGCTGGAGCTGCTTCCGCTGTTTGCCGCGCTGTTCGTCGCGCTGCGCTCGGGCGCGGCGATCAATACCGAAGTCGCGCTGATGCACATCCGCGGCGACTTCGAGGCGATGCGGCGCGCGGGCGCCGATCCGCTGCGCCGCGAGCTCGTGCCACGGGTGATCGGCAGCGCGCTGTCGGTGGTTGCGCTTACCACGGTCAGCGGCGTGATCGCGCTGGTGCTCGCCTACATCGGCGTCTACGGTTTCTCGCCCTGGGGCCTCGCCGGCTTTACGCGCACGGTCGGCCAGGTGTTCGACCCGCAGATCGCGATCGGCCTCGCCCTGAAGACGCTGCTGTTCGGTCTCGCGGTGGCGGTGATTCCGATTACCGCGAGCCTGGATACACCACGCGAGTTTCGTCTCGCGCCGGTGGCGGTATTGCGCGGCATGGTGCGGCTGTTCCTCGTACTGGTGGTCGTAGAGGGCGCATCCCTCGCAGTGAAGTACATTTGATGCGCCCGGCCTAGCAAGCATGCCGCCCGACCCCGACCAGCCCGCGCCGCTGATTCCCCACGTCGAGTTCAAGGCTGCGCTCCTGCTGGCGCTGACCCTGGCGCTGATCTGCGGCTTTCTCGGCTATGTGATGTACGCGCGCGGCGTGTTCGAGAAGACGCAGCGGCTGGTGCTGGTCGCGGACAACTCCGAAGGCGCCAAGGTCGGCATGGATCTGACCTTTTCCGGCTTTCCGATCGGGCGCGTGCAACGCATCGAACTCGCCGAGGACGGCAAGGCGCGCATCCTCATCGACGTGCCGCAACAGGACGCGCGCTGGCTGCGCACCTCCAGCGTATTCACCATGGAGAGCGGACTGGTCGGGGATACCCGCATCCGCGCCTACACCGGGGTGCTGGACGATCCACCCCTGCCCGACGGGGCGATGCGCCCGGTGCTGCGCGGCGATGCAAGCGCGGAGATCCCGCGCCTGATCGCCACCATGCGCGCCCTGCTCGAAAACCTGGAGCGCATATCGGGCGCAGATTCGAGCCTCAGCGCCAGTATTGCCAATGTGCAGACGGTCACCGAACGCATGAAAGGCCGCTACGGCGCGCTCGCGGGCTTGCTCGGCAGCGAGGAAAACGCGACGAAAGTGATCAACGCGCTCGATCGCGCCAATGCCCTGCTCGGGTCCGTAGGCGAAGTATCGCTCAAACTCGACCGCATGCTGTCCAAAACCGACGAACGCGTGTTCGGCGAGGCCGGCGTGATGGACGAAACGCAAAAGGCGATCGCACAGTTGAACACGATGCTGCGCGATGCGCGCGAAAGCCTGAAGAAAGCCGACGCGGTGATTGCCGAGGCGCAAGCGATCGGCGCGAACACGCGCGCGGCAACCGTCGACCTCGCCGCACTGCGCGCCGAGGTGGAAGCGAGCCTGCGCAAGGTTGCGCATCTGGTGGACGAAATCAACCGCAAGTGGCCGCTTGCGCGCGACACGGAGCTGAAGCTGCCATGAGGGGCCTCGCTCTGACTGCGCTGCTGTTGCTCGCCGCCTGCGCAAGCAAGCCGGCGCCGCCGGACTGGCAAATAAATGCACACGCCGCGCTGCAAAGTTTCACGGCTGCCTACTACGCCGGCAACACGCGTCTTGCAGATCAGGAATTCGCGCGCGCGCGCGCCGACATCGCCGCAACCGGCCGCCCGGACCTGCTCGCGCGCGCCGAACTCGTGCGCTGCGCCGCACGCGTCGCCAGCCTTGAATTCGACGAATGCGCGGGCTTCGAAACGCTCGCCGCCGACGCGGGTCCGGCTGAGCGCGCCTATGCGGCCTTTCTCGCCGGAAAGTGGCAGGGCCTGGACGCGTCCTTGCTGCCGGCACACCACCGCGCAGTGCTCGCGGGCGCAAGCGATGCCGGCACGCTCGCCAGCATCGAGGACCCGGAGTCGCGCCTGGTTGCCGCGGGCGTGCTGTTTCGCTTCGGGCGAGTTCCACCGGAGGGCATCGCAGTGGCCACCCAGACCGCGTCTGACCACGGCTGGCGCCGCCCCCTGCTCGCCTGGCTGGGTGTGCAGGCCAGGCGCGCGGACGCGGCCGGCGATCAGGCCGAG
>JAENXP010000322.1 GCA_016649475.1 Burkholderiales bacterium
CCCGGTCGAGCTCGCCGTGCTCCATTTGCTTTAACTTGAATTCCCAGTTGCCGGTGAGCTCGGGCGAAGTGAGTTCGGTAATGCCGAAGTGGCGCAGCGCGAACATGAGCGAGAACGCCTTCGGCGTGGGCACCAGCTCGCGCCCGTTGCGGTGCACATAATCCTCGAAGATAAGGCCCTCGATCACGGCGGCGCGGGTGGCCGGTGTACCCAGACCCTTCGCGCTCATCGCCGCGCGCAATTCCTCGTCCTCGACCAGTTTGCCCGCGCCCTCCATGGCCGAGAGCAGCGTTGCCTCTGAGAAACGCGCCGGCGGCCTGGTCTGATTGGGCTTGACCTCGACCTCCGTCGTTTTTACTTTCTCGCCCTCCGCGATCGCCACCATCAGGGCGTCGTCTTTTTCCGTGTCGCGGCCGTAGATCGCGAGCCAGCCCGGTTTCACCATCACCCGGCCTTCGCTCCTGAACGGCTCGCCCTCGACGCGGGTGATGCGCGTGGTGACGAGGAACTCGGCCGCGGGGAAAAACACCGCGAGAAATCGCTTCACCACCATGTCGTAGAGTTTGGTCTCGGCGTCAGACAGGTTGCCTGGCGCCTGCAGCGTGGGGATGATGGCGAAGTGGTCGGAGATCTTGGTATTGTCGAAAATGCGCTTGCTCGGCTTGACCCAGCCTTCCTTCAACACCTCGCGCGCGAACGGCGCGTAAGCCGCCACGCCATCGCCCTTATCCTTGCCCCTGGCCTTGCCGGCCAGCATGGCCATGGTGTCCTTGACCGTCGGCAGATAATCCTCCGGCAGCGCGCGCGCGTCGGTACGCGGGTAGGTCAGCACCTTGTGCCTTTCGTACAAGGCCTGCGCCAGCGAAAGCGTTGCGCGAGCCGAGAAACCGAAGCGCCCGTTGGCTTCACGCTGCAGACTGGTCAGATCGAACAGCAGCGGCGAAATCTGGCTGGTCGGCTTGGCCTCTTCGGTGGCAATGCCCGGCTTGCCCTCGCATTTTGCGCGCAAGGCCTCGGCCAGCGCCGCATCCCAGATGCGCTCGGGCTTGGCTTCGGCGTCCTCTTCCTTCGCCGCCTTGGCAAACTTCTCATCGAACCAGCGCCCGCTATAGCTGCCAGCAGCAGCGGCGAAGCTCGCATGCACTTCCCAGTAATCGCGCGACTGGAATTTGCGGATGCGGTCCTCGCGCTCCACCAGGATCGCCAGCGTCGGCGTCTGTACCCGGCCTACAGTGGTCTTGTAGAAACCGCCCTCTTTGGAATTGAACGCGGTCATCGCGCGCGTGCCGTTGATGCCCACCAGCCAGTCGGATTCGGAACGGCATACGGCGGCATCGGCGAGAGGCAACATCGACTTGTCGGTGCGCAGACCGTCAAAACCGTCGCGAATCGCGCCTTGGGTCATCGATTGCAGCCAAAGGCGCTGAATCGGCTTCTTGTTGCCGGCGTGCTGCATGATGTAGCGAAATATCAGCTCGCCTTCGCGCCCGGCGTCGCAGGCGTTGATTACGCCGGTGACGTCCTTGCGCTTGAGCAGCTTCAGCAGCAGCTTGAGGCGGTCCTCCGTGCGCTCGATCGGCCTGACGTCGAAGTGCGGCGGGATCACCGGCAGGTTCACGAACGACCACTTGCCGCGTTTTACCTCCACACCCTCCGGTGCGACGAGTTCCAGCAAATGACCGATCGCCGACGACAACACATATGCGTCGCTCTCGAAATAGTCGCCGTGCCGGGTAAAGCCGCCCAACGCGCGGGCGATGTCGTTGGCGACCGAAGGCTTTTCAGCAATGATGAGGTTCTTGGACATAATGTTCAGTCAGCGCCCGAGCCCGCGCGCGTGAATTCGGCCGCGGGCGATGTCGTTTGCCACGGAGGGCTTTTCAGCAATGATGAGTTTTTTGGTCATAGTATGTTCGGGCTTGCGCGCGTAAGTTCAATCGAGAATCGCTCGGCGACCATGCAGCAAGCCGCAGCATGATAAGTGCAAACCAGAGGGCGAAGCAAGGAGACGCGCTTACGCGCCGTGATAAAGTTCAGCGAAACAGCGACTTAATCGGCGTCAACAACCTTAATGCATAAGCAATTGCGCGCGATCGGAGAGCAGTTCTTCAAGAATGAGTGAATCGATCGAATGCTGCTGGCTCCACAAGACCATCAGCACGATCACCTTCAATTTCTCGATGCTGACGTTATCTTCCGACAACGCCATGGCGCGCTCGATGATGATCTCGCGCAGCAACGGCGTAAGCACCTTCGCGCCCTCGAGAAAAGCCAGGAACCCGCGCCCCTCCACCCCCAACTTGCCCGCCTCAACTTCGGCGTAGCCGCGAAACGCAGTGCTTTGTGCAAGAGAATCTGGAAGCGTGCTGGATTCCGTGGCGGAAAGCCCTTGCAGCCAGGCGAGCGCGTCGCTGATGTCGTCGCGCTCGAAGCCGGCGGCGCTAAGCTTGCGCGCCAGCGCATCTTGATCGGGATAAAGGTCGGTCTGGTAATAGTTTTCGAACAGGTAGACAAGTATGTCGAACATTCTTCTGGGCGGCCTCTTAAGAGGTTCTCTGATATTGCCCGCCGGGCAGGCTCGCGACCTTGCCGTCGAGCTCGAGTTGCAACAGCATGGCCGATACCAAGTCCGCCGTCAAGCCGCTTCTTGCGCACAGCGTGTCTATGTCGCTGGGGTCGTAACCCATGTGCGAAAGCAGTCCTGCAGCGACGCCGGCGGCCGCACCAGGTGGCGCAGCAAGCGCCTCGATACCCAGTTCCTGCAGCAGGTCCTGCGCACTTTCCACCAACTTTGCGCCCTGCTTGATTAGCGCGTGACAGCCCTTGGAATGCGGCGAGTGGATCGATCCCGGCATGGCGAACACTTCGCGTCCCTGCTCGGCCGCTAGGCGCGCGGTGATGAGCGAGCCCGAGGCGAGCGCCGCCTCCACCACGAGGCAGCCGCGCGCCAGACCCGAGATAACGCGATTGCGCCTCGGGAAATTACTGCCATGCGGCGGCGTGCCCAACGGGAATTCGCTGACTATGAGCCCCTCGCGCGCGATGCGCTCCCCCAGCGCCCGGTTGCGCTGCGGATAGAGGATGTCCGCACCGGTGCCTAGCACCGCGATGGTCGAGCCCGCAGCGTCCAATCCGCCACGGTGCGCCGCTGCGTCTATGCCCAACGCCAGGCCACTGACGATAGTGAGACCGGCTGAACTGAAGGCGCGCGCAAACTGTTCGGCATTGCTGATCCCTTGCGGCGTCGCGTTGCGGCTGCCGACCACGGCCAGGCCGGGAAGCGCGAGCAACTCGCGCCGGCCGCGCAGATACAGGAGCGCAGGCGGATCAGGCGTCTCGAGCAGCGGCCGTGGATAAGTGTCGTCGGCGAGGGTGAGTACCGCATGGCCGTCCTCCACCGCCCATGCGAGGGCCGCGTCGACTGCGGGTGAATCAAGGTCGGATAGTATGCGCGCCGCAATCTCCGCGGAAACGATGCTTGCGAGCGCGCGGTGCCCGGCGGCCAGAATTTGCTGCGGCAGGCCAAATGCACCGAGGAGTTTGCGCAGAGTTTGGCCGCCCAGCCCCGGCACCAGACTGAGTTTGATCCACGCCGCGAGGTCAGCGTCATGCTGCATAGTATTTCCGCTATGCGCCCAAGACAGGCAGCCTGCCGGGCGTTCTCCCCTTCGGTTCGAAACCTCTCAGGGAGTGGTCACCACGTCGCCAACCTGCACCGGTCGGCTCGCCGACATCACCAGAGCGTAGGACACCCGGTCGAATATGCGGAATACAAAAACCAGGCCATAACGCTCGTCGGGCAGCTTGATGGCTTCGACCTTGTCGCGGCGGAACCATTTGGAACTGGGCGTGATCTCGTCGGTGGTGCGGCCCAGGCGCAGCAGAGCCAGCACGTGCCCCGGCTCCAATCCATCGTTCTTGCCCTTGTTGAGGGTAACCACGTTTTGCGGGCCGGTCTCGCCCAAACCGCCGCGGTTCCCAATGATACGGCCGTGGATGGCGGTGCTGGGGGCATGCGGTGCGTAGTTCTTCAGCACCAGCGGCCCGGCAGCGACCAGGCGATCCCCTTTGCCTATCTCCTGTTGCGCACCGAAGATTTGAATGGTCGCAGGATCGCCGGCCTTGGTTACCTTGCTATCGCCGAGAAACACCGCTTCGTAGCCCAGTGTCTTTTGGCTTTCGGGATC
>JAENXP010000714.1 GCA_016649475.1 Burkholderiales bacterium
GCTGAAGATATCGAGGATGAGCGCGCCCTCGCTGCCGGTGCGGACGCCGTGGCTCACCCCGCCCGGGGTGTGCCAGAATTCCCCTGCGCTCACTTCCACCTCCTCTCCGCCCTGGATGCGCGTGCAGCGCCCCTCCAGCAGCACGCCCCACTGCTCTTCGGGATGGCTGTGCACGCTGCCGGTCGCATTCGGTTCGACGCGCACCACCGAGAGCATCGCGTTTTCACCCGGAAAGATGGAGGTGGTCACGCCCTCCGCCAGCTTGCGCTGGATCCCGCGCGTATCCCCGTGCAGCCGAAATACCCAGTCCGCCTTGTTCGTCATCGCTTCCCCCCTTTCAGTGTTTGAACGCTTGCGCTGCCCCTGCCGCGCCGCCGCGCACGAATTGCCATCCGTGCTCAATCTTACACCCGTGCACCCAGGACAAAATCCGCGGCGCCAGCGCGGCCGCAGCGGCATCGCGCCATCATCCGGCGGCGTCGATGATCGCCTGGGCGAATGCCTGCGGCGACTCCTGCGGCGGATTGTGGCCGACATGGTCGAACACGCGGCGCTCGTAGCCGCCGGTAAAAAACTTCGCGTGCCCCTCCGAATTCTTCGCCGGGTTGACGTCGTCGGCGCCGCCCTGCACCACGATGGTCCGAACCGCTATCGCAGGCGTCTGCGCCAGGCGCGCCTCGGTCGCGTCGTAGCGGGGATCGCCCGCGGCATTGCCGTAGCGGTGCCGATAGGAGTGGATGGCCACGTCGACGAAATCCGGATTGTCGAACGACGCGGCGCTGCGCTCGTAGCTCGCATCGTCGAACGCCCAGGTCGGCGACCAGAGTTTCCACAGCAGGCGGCACAACTCGCCGCGGTTGGCGGCGAGCCCGGCGCGCCCGCGCTCGGTGTGAAAGTAGTATTGATACCAGTAGCGGCGCTCGCTCTGCGGATCGGCGGGCTGGATCGAAGCCGCGATGTCCTGGATCTGGTAGCCGGCGCAGGTCACGAGCGCGCGCACGCGCTCCGGCCACAGCGCCGCTACCACACAGGCCGCCCGCGCGCCCCAGTCGAATCCGGCAAGCACCGCGTCGGCAATATTCAGCGCATCGAGCAGCTCCACCAGATCGTGCCCCAGCGCGGCCTGCTGACCGGAGCGCATCGTCTCGGCAGAAACGAAACGCGTGCCGCCGTAACCCCGCAGGTAAGGCACGATGCAGCGATAGCCCGCGGCATTCATCAGCGGAACGACCGCGTCGAAAGCCCTGGGGTCGTAGGGGAAGCCGTGCAGCAGCACCACGGGATACCCGTCGGGCGGACCCGCATGCTCGTATGCGATGTCGAGCACCGCTGTCCTGACACGCTCCATTTTCGCCATGACGATCTCCCCAATCAACCGGCCGGTCGCCCCGCGCGCCGCGCCGTAGACTTAATCATACTCAGGCGCGCGATTCTACGCGGCGATGCGCCGAGGCGCCGGGATTGAGGTCTAATACCGTGTCCAGGGTCAGATGAAATCGAGCGCAGCAACCATGGCATTGGCGATGGCGTCCTGAATGCACAACCCGCACAACTACGACGTGGCCGTGATCGGCGGCGGCATCGTCGGCTCGAGTACGGCCTATTTCCTGAAGACGCTGGCGCCCACGCTCGCGGTGTGCGTGATCGAGCCGGACCCGGGCTACGAATACGCTTCGACCGTGCGCGCCTCCGGCGGCGCGAGACGGCTGTTTTCCTGCCCGGAAAACATCGAAATGTCGAACTTCAGCATCGACTTCATCCGGCGCTTTACCGAACACATGGCGGTCGACGGCCGCGAGGCGCCGGTGGACTGGGTGGAAGGCGGGTATCTGTTCATCGTGCCCCCCGGCGCGATGCCGATGCTCGAAGCGCACGCCCTGCGCCAGCGCGCGCACGGCTGCGAGATCGACCTGCTCACCCCGGCGCAACTGCAGCAGCGCTTTCCTTCGATGTACGTCGGCGACCTCGGCGGCGGCGCGCATTCGCCGCGCGACGGCTGGTGCGATCCGCACGCGCTGCTGCA
>JAENXP010000300.1 GCA_016649475.1 Burkholderiales bacterium
ATGTGCGGGGCCCACTTGAACGTCGGGATCACGGCATCGCTAGATAACGAGAACTTGCCCATGGGAGACTGGTGATGCAGATAGTTACCTGGAGTAGTGTCGTCCAATTCAAAGATCTCGCCGCTAGGCAAGCGCCTACTCCAGAGCAGCTTGTGGTAGCGGCGCAAAGTCTTGCTATACGTGTCCGGGTCCCTGCCTTCGGGTGTGTCTCGCCGAAAGTCGAACGTGATGTCGATATCTGTGCGCATTTGGCGTCTGGCCCGGGTATCCGCATAAAAACGTTGCTGCTTCGCGCGCGCTCGCCTAACTAGAATTGGACATCCGAATTTTCCAGAAGAATTACCTCTGAGGTGCCCCAATCGGAAGCGGGTTGCACAAATCCTTGATTTCAATTTCCGCGTAAGCATACATCGCCAAGGGCAGCAGAGCGGCCAGCGTCTGCATTTCAAGACAGCGAACTCACCCTATCGACGCTCTGCAGACCTACAGCCCGGCATGGACCTGGCGTCCGGTCTAAACACAATGCGGTCATACCGTAGCAGCAGTATTCGCTCAGCCGTCGGTAAAGCCACTTCTGGTTAAACGATACGACTTGCCGTCAGCGAGCAATTCAAGCCACCCGCTCTCAATTGCAAATTGCAGGCCCGCTTCGAAATCCTTCGCGCTGTAGCCTCTCTGTGGCCAAAGGGTAATAAAACTATTGCGACGCAGAACTTCGCCCGCGAGCAATCCAAAGTGGGATACGAAAATTGCCAGTATCTCGCGTGCGCATTTCTCGGGTGATGGTCGTGTTGCCATCGGATACTCCAATTCCAGGCTGTATTCGGCACTTGCCTCCGGTGCGGAACGAGCCGCTGGTAACAACCCATCATATACTTCGAAACTCTGAGGCGCACTGACTTGTCCGTAGTAGGCCGGTTGGTGCCCCTGACACCCACGGACTGCTGCAATTCCGGCCAAAGTCTGCATTTCAAAAACGCCAGATCACCCTCGCGGCCCGAAGGAGCCGCCCAGCGTTCGGTGTTACGAGGGTCAACTATTTGAGATGGAGCCGCCTCTTGCCAACTCAATGTGATTTTCAGCTTGTCGGCCTAAGCGGGCGTTACCGAGCGGTCCAAGACGCAATCTGGGTAGCCGGCTGAAAGGTCCGCTTACGAAATTGCTCAAATTCCAACGCGAACCTGCCGCTCAGGATTTCAGGAAGAGGTCGTCTACTACTACCGTTCTTTGATTAGCTTGTTCGCGCGCACAAGCATCGAGCCGGGAATTGTCATCTTAGGACGGGGTTATTTCGAGCCACGAAGCGCACAGATTTGTCCGGCGTCTTCTCCGTGGTTGATGATCTGGTAACACGGGCATGCGGCGGCACGCAGCCCTTTGCGGTCGAGGATGGTTATCTTGCCGCGGCGATAAGCGATCAACTGCCGTTGCCGCAGGGCACCCGCAGCCATGGTAATGCCGACCCGCCGCACGCCCAGGATGCCTGCAAGAGACTCTTGCGTCATGTGAAATTCGTCGGTCCGCAAGAGGTCCCGGGTCATCAGCAGCCAGCGGGCGAGCCGCGCTTCGACGACATGGAAGCGATGGCACGCCGCGCTTTCCGCCAACTGGGCCACCAACGAATAGGCATGCCTATACATTGCGCGGCGCAACGATGGGCTGCGCTTCAATTCCCTGCGAAAGTCCTCTGCGGCCATGCGCATTGCATTTCCCGCGCTCCGCACCGTCGCGCGAACGGCTGAGATCCGTTCGCCCAATGCAAGCGCAACGCCGAATAGCCCTTCCGCGCCTACCACCGCGACTTCGAGCGCGAGGTGGCCTTTGCCCGGGACCTGCAGGGAAATGAGGCTATCGGTGGGAAAATAGACGTGTCGGATCGCCTCGTTGGCCTCGCACAGAATTTCGTCACGAATCAGTGCGAACGGTTTGGACGCGGCGTGCAGGCGCTGATAGGTGCTGAGGCTCAGGGCCGCAAGCAGCGTGTTTGAACGAGGGATTCCGATGGCGAGGCGCATCTGGCGTTCCTTGCTTCGTAGCATTCCGGGGGCAATCCACCGAACGGCACAAGGAAAGAGGGAAACGCTCGCCCGATGTCGCAAGCTCACCGCCCGGTACCAGCGGGCCGATGCTCGCAGTATGCGCGCATTGCGATCTGGAGAGTGCAAATACCGATTGCGTGGTCGGACTACGGCCTCAGCCGCGAAATCAGCGTAACAGGCGATCGATCTCTTCTTTCACCACCGCGTAACACTCGCATGCCCGCGCTTCCAGCCGCGGGCGATCGAGGACGGTGATGTTGCCGCGCGCGTAGTGGATCAAACCGTCATTCTGCAGTTTCCCGGCGGCTTCAGTGACGCCCACACGGCGCACGCCGAGCATATTGGCGATCAACTCCTGGGTCATGTTGAGTTCGTTCGAGGCCAGCCGATCCAGGCTCAACAGCAGCCAGCGGCACAGCTGCTGTTCCACCGTATGGTGGCGGTTGCACACCGCAGTCTGTGACATTTGCGTAATCAGCGCCTGGGTATAGCGCAACAGACAGTGTTGCAGCGGGCCGCCTCGCCCGAACTCCGCGTCCAACTCCGCCGCCGGCAAGCGATAGGCATGTCCTGCGCTTTGCACAATCGCCCGGTTCGACATGCTCTTGCTGCCCATGAATAACGAAATCCCGACCACGCCTTCATTGCCCACTACCGCAATTTCGCCGGAGGCCCCATTCGCCATTACCTGGAGCATGGAGACGATGCCCGAAGTCGGAAAATATAGGTATTGCATGGACATACCGGCTTCGTAGACAGGCCAGCCAAGCGGTAACGGGATGGCCGCGAGGTGGCGCTCGAGACGCGCGAAGTCCGCCTCGGGCAAGGCCGCGAGAACATGGTTTTGCCTCGGGTCAGAAGGGGTAGACATATAGGCACCCTCGCTCGCGCGCTAATGCTGCCTCTGAAGCGGTTTGACCGATGCGGTCAAACGCCGGTTCACAGCAATTGGGGAAAATTATAGCAAGAAATCCGCCGCGCTATGTTCGGTAACGGACAGACCAAAGAACACTGTGTGGCGCAACCTGCAGCCACATCTACCTGCGATTCCTGGCGCAGCGGTTTGGCATCCGCGATACCGCCCGATGGAGTTATCCCGGCGATGCCGCGGCGAGGGCCTGAGGTTTCCACTGGAGGACATATGGAGAAGAACGCAATGAACCTGAACCAGCGGAACCGTTCCACGAAAACGGCCGAGGCGGCAACAGCCGAGCCGATCCAGCGAAAACGTTCCACGAAAACCGCCACACCGGCCAAGCAGTTGGTGCGCGAGCAAGCGCTGAGTTCCTCTCCGGGCGCCGCAGCTGCGGCATCCGGCAACGGATCAGCCGCGTTCAGTCCCGCGGAGCGAATTGAAATGATAGCGATTGCCGCCTATCAGCGCGCCGAGCGCCGCGGTGTTTCTGGCGGTTCTCCGGAGCAGGATTGGCTCGAAGCCGAGGCCGAGATCGATCAAGCGCTGGGCCGGCAGAGCAAGTAGCCGCGCGCCGGTATGCAAACGAGAGTTCTTGCATTCGTACTGGCCGGAGGCGAAGGGACGCGGCTTTATCCGCTGACAGCTGAACATTCCAAGCCAGCACTGCCTTTCTTAAATGGCTTCAGGCTTGTGGATTTTGTGCTCAGCAATCTCATGCTCTCGCAGATCATGCCGATCTACGTGCTCGCGCAGCACAAGCCGCGTTCGCTGATCGAACATGTCCACATCGCCTGGGGCGCCTGGACGAAGGGCGAGGACGCGTCAATTTCGGTGGTGCTTGCACAGACCCAAGGCAAGAACGGATCGTTCAAGGGCACCGCCGACGCAGTCTATCAGTGCCTTGACCTCGTGAAGCGGCACCGACCTGACCTCGTCGCGGTATTCGCCGCCGACCACGTCTACCGCATGGATGTCCGACAAATGGTCCGATTCCATGAACGGCGCGACGCGGACCTCACGGTGGCTGCGGTCCGGGTGCCAGTCGAGCAAGCCTCTTCTTTCGGTATCTTGGAAACGGGTTTTAGCGGCGAGATCCTCAGATTCCAGGAAAAACCGGAGCGCGCGACCCCGATGCCGGGGGAGCCGGCTCGAGTGTACGCCTCGATGGGGAATTACCTTTTCAGGACCGGTACGCTGATCGAACTGCTTGAGGAGGCGAGCCGCCGGGACGGCACGGATTTCGGTAGTCACATCCTGCCACGGCTTCCGGGAGCATGCAGGGCATATGCCTATGATCTTTCGCGCAACGTCGTCCCCGGCATCAAGGCATACGAAGAACCCGGCTACTGGCGCGATGTCGGTACGCTGCGGTCCTATGAAGCGGCACAGCGCGATGTGCTCGGTCCCTTCCCG
>JAENXP010000451.1 GCA_016649475.1 Burkholderiales bacterium
GTAAAGCAATGCGCGAACAGGGCGTAGGCGATCGGCGCCGTAGCCGGCGGCAGGTCCAGGCGTGCGGCGAGCATGGCGCCGTTCGCGCCAGGAAAGGAAAGCGAAAGCGACTGGGTGGCCATGCGGTCTCCTTGTCTACAAATAAAGGGCTTGTTCTTCGGCTGAAAACAGTTGGATCGCTGCGGCTAGATTGCTGCGTGGCACAGCGCAAACCAGTCGTTTGGATCGGTCCACGTGTGGACGCGGCTGAAGCCTGCGCGCGTCAACAGCGCCTTGAAATCAGTCAGCGCGTACTTGTAGCTGTTTTCGGTATGGATGCGCTCGCCCTGCCGAAACGCGCGAGCGCCGCCGGGCCAGTGCACGCTGAGGTCGCGCCTGGCCTCGAGGTGCATTTCGATGCGCGAGTCTGCGGTGTTGAACAGCGCATGGTGACGCCAGTCGCGCACGGAAAAATCGCTGCCGATCAGCGCATTCACGTTGTTGAGCAGGTTCAGGTTGAACGCCGCGGTGACCCCGAGCGCGTCGTCGTAGGCAGCCTGCAACAGGGTTTCGGACTTGACCAGATCGACGCCGATCAGCAGGCCGCCGCCATGGGGGCCGGCGCACTGCGCCCGGATGCCGGCAAGGAAAGTGAGCGCCTGCTCCGGCGTGAAATTGCCGATCGATGACCCGGGATAGAAGAACAGGCGGTTGTCGCGGCTGACCGCATCGGGCAGGCGCAATCCCGAGGAAAAATCGATCCCCACGCCGAGCATCTCCAGTTGCGGAAAATCACGCTGCAGCAGGGACATCGAATGCCGCAGGAAGTCCACGGAAATGTCCACGGCAACATATTGGCTGGGCTTTAGCGCCTGAAACAGACTGCGCGCCTTTTCGCAGTTTCCGGCGCCGAGGTCGATCAGCGCCGGCGCGGGTCCCGCCGCGCGCGCGACGCTGTCGCGGCACGCTTCCAGCAGCGCTTTTTCCGTGCGGGTCGGATAGTACTCGGGCAATTCGGTTATGGCATCGAACAGGCGCGAGCCCAGCGGTCCGTAGAGGTGCTTGAACGACACCCATGGCGCGTCCGCCATCAGTCCTGCCACGATCGCAGCAGCCTCCGAGCCCGGAGTAAGCGCATCGGCGGGAAAGGAAAAAAATGTCGGGCCTGACTGCAGTGTCATGGTTTTCGTGGCTTTCGGATCGGGTCAACGCGCACAAATTGCCTCACGCACCCGCAATAGTAACAAGTGCCGCAAAGTCTAGCGGCTGCGATTCGGTGATTCAGGTTCCGCGGCGCGGAACACCGCGGTCTTCGGGTTGAACGCATACCAGGCGAACCAGTAGCCGACCACCGCCGGAAGCTGTTGCCCGTCGGGGGAGTGGGCGGTGGCGCGTGCCGCCTTTCGATCGAAGCGGATGGTCAGCGCGGTGTCGCCGATGCGGTCGGATACCACGCCGGTCGTTTTGCCCAGTTCGACGAAGGGATAGGCCTTGGACTTTTCGCCTATCCTGACACCGAGCACGCGCTCCTTCGGATGAAAGCCGGCGGAGCGGAACGCCACCGGAAACATGATGTCTTCGCTGCTCTCGTAACCGGCGTAGGGGTCGCGCGCGTAAGGCCGCGTCTGCCCGGTATTGGTAGTCAGCACCTCGGTCGCCGGATGATGTTTGCGCCAGTCGGCCCAGGTGGTGTGGGTCAGCGGCAGTAGCGTCAGGCGCTGCCCTTTCATCGGGCCGCTGACCGCCTGCGCCAGCAGCTGCGACCACAGCGACTGCGTCTGCCGGTCGTACAGCAGCACGTCGCTGTTGTAGAGCAGGCCGGAGACGCCGAAGCTGAGCACGCGGCCGTCGACGCGGGCATCGAACGCGGCGCCGGTGCCGCACAGCGGACAGAAGCTGATGACCGCTGCGTCCGGGCCGAAACGGTCGTTGACCACTTCGTGCCAGTTGAGTATGCGCACCGGATAGGCGCGCGCTACGCCGTTGCGCACCATACCGAGTACGGCGTCATCGTCGCGCAGGAAAGTCGCAAGCCCTGCCTCGGTGAATTCGGGCTTGTCGATCGCGGGAATGCCGTCCCTGGGCGGTCCGCCCGAGTGGATCTCATCGCTGGCGATCAATGATCCCTTCAGGTCGAAGCCGTTCATCTGCTGCGCGTATGTGGTGACCGGCGCGCCGCTGGCGAGGAGGGCGAAAAACAGTACTAGCCGTTGAAATCCCATCGATCCTCCAGACACATTGTCGGGTGCGGATCTATTGGTCGCAAGCAGGCAGGGGATTCTTACACCGCCTGTCGGTGCAAGAAATCGGGACCTCGCTTTGATCGTTTATGCAAAGACCCTAGGTCGGCGGCCGGCGCAGGCGGTCACGCACGAGTTTCACCGCGAAAGGGATCAGAGTAATGGCGCCCAGTGCCAGCACCGAAATCATGATCCGATCGGACTCACCGGTGGTCATCTCGCCGCCGAAATGGGCCAGAAGAAAACTCGCCGGTACGATGCCGATGAGCGTCGCGAGGGCGAAACGCCACAATGAGAGTGCCGTCAGACCCGCGGCATAGCTGACGATATCGAACGAAATAAAAGGCAGGAGGCGGCTGACCAGCACGATGCCCATCAGCGCGTTTTGGGATCCCAGCAAGCCCAGCGACAAGCGCTCGCCAAACCAGCGCCGCAGCGTTTCCCCGCCCAGCCAGCGCGCCAGACCGAATGCGGCAAGCGCCCCGATCTCGGCGCCCAGCAGAACATAAAGCGTGCCCCAGACATGGCCATACGCCGCGCCGGCAGCCATGGCGATGGGCGCGCTCGGAATCGGACTCACCATGATCGCCAGCACCATGAGGCCGATCACCAGCAGCGGGCCCCACGCGCCCAGGCGCGAGATGTGATCGTGCAGTTCAGTCCGGTTCAGGATGGTCGCCAAGGCGCCGGTCTGGTGCAACAGCCAGTATGTCGCTGCCAGCAGCGCGAGGAGCGCGAGGACAGCAAGCAGTTTGAATCCAAGCGTTCGCGTCACGAGCCCAGCCTGAGGACGATAGGCTCCAGCGCTTCGCCTTGGGCCAGCACCCGGCCGATGGCCGCCGCATGCGTGTATCCAAGCGCGCGCAGGGCACCGAGGCAGGCTTCGGCGCGCTCGCCGGGGACGCTGGCGAGCAGCCCTCCCGCAGTCTGCGGGTCGAAGATCAGCGCATAGCGCGGATGGCTCAGCGCCTCCTGCTGGTTGCGCAGCGCGCGGCGCAGGCGCACGTTGGCCGGCTGCAGCGAACTCAGGATGCCGGCGGCGCTGGTTTCCTCCGCGCCTTCCAGTAC
>JAENXP010000566.1 GCA_016649475.1 Burkholderiales bacterium
GACCATCCAGATCAAGACTCCGGAAGAAATCAAAAAAATGCATGTGGCCGGGCGCCTCGCGGCGGAAGTGCTCGATTTCATTGCCCCGCATGTCAAATCCGGGATAACGACGGGCGAGCTCGACGGCCTTTGCCACGACTACATGGTCAAGGTGCAGAAAACGGTACCGGCACCGCTGCATTATGCGCCGCCGGGCTACCAGCCTTATCCCAAGTCGATCTGCACCTCGATCAATCACCAGGTCTGTCATGGCATTCCCGGCGACAGGCAGCTGAAGCACGGCGACATCGTCAATATAGACATCACGGTGATCAAGGACGGATACCACGGCGACACCAGCCGCATGTTCTATGTCGGCGAACCAGCGATCCAGGCGCGCCGTCTGTGCGAAACGACCTACGAATGCATGTGGATGGGCATCCAGGCGGTCAAACCAGGCGCCCACCTGGGCGACATCGGCGCGGCTATTCAAAAGCACGCCGAAGGGCATGGTTACAGCGTGGTGCGTGAATTTTGCGGCCACGGCATCGGAAAGAAATTTCACGAAGAGCCGCAGGTGTTGCATTACGGCCGCGCGGGCACCGGCGTCCCCTTGCAGCCCGGCATGATCTTCACCATCGAACCGATGATCAATGCCGGCAAGGCGGCGATCCGCGAACTCTCCGACGGTTGGACCATAGTGACCAAGGACCACAGCTTGTCGGCGCAGTGGGAGCATACCGTGCTGGTAACCGCGACCGGGCACGAGGTGTTGACCCTGTCCGACGGTGCTCCGGCGCAGCCCGGTCCGAGAGACGCTCCCCGCTGATGCCCAACTCGCAATTGGCAGCTGACGTGCGGCGCTCCGCGGCCAGCCTGCGCGAACAGTTGCAGCAGGATCGGCGGGATCTGCACGAGCACTACGCCGCGGATGGCGAAGCGCCGCGCCTGCTGCGGCAGCACCGGGCGCTCATAGACCGGGCGCTGCGCAGTTTGTGGAGGGAGGCGGCCCTGCCCGGGTCGCTGGCGCTTGCCGCGGTTGGTGGATACGGCCGCGGCGAGTTGTTTCCGCATTCCGACGTCGATCTGCTGGTGCTCCTGCCGTGTGAGCCGGATGCGGAACTCAAAGCCAAGCTGGAGGGTTTGATCGGCAGGCTTTGGGACACCGGCCTCGAACCCGGCCACGGTGTGCGCACGATTGAGGAATGCCTGTTCGAGTCGGCCAAGGACATTACCGTACAGACCAGCCTGCTGGAAGCAAGATGGCTGGCCGGCAGCCGCAGTCTGTATGCCGCTTTCACCCATGCCATGCGCGAGCAGCTCGATCCGCAGCATTTCTTCCAGTCCAAGCGCCTGGAGCAGGAGCAACGCCATGGCAAATACCAGGAAAGCCCGTACAGTCTCGAACCCAATTTAAAGGAGGCGCCGGGAGGCCTGCGCGACTTGCAGGTAATTCTGTGGATCTGCCGCTCCGCCGGCCTGGGCGAAAACTGGATGCAGCTCGCCGCGCGCGAACTGATCACCACCGTCGAAGCGCGCCAGCTCGCGCGATACCAGAAGTTCCTGAGCGAGCTGCGTATCCGCCTGCACTACATCGCAGGCCGCCGAGAAGACCGGCTGCTGTTCGATTACCAGAGCAGCCTTGCCGCGCAGTTGGGCTTCGTCGACACACCGAGCAAGCGCGCCAGCGAACAGATGATGCAGCGCTATTACCGCACTGCCAAGGCAATCACGCAGCTCAACACGCTGCTGCTGCAGAATATCGGCGTGGAACTGCTTTCGAGCGAAGACAGCCCGCCGGAAATCCTCAACGAGCGCTTCCAGGCCGCGCACGAACTGCTGGAGGCGCGCGATGCAGATCTGTTCGAGCGCGAGCCGGGCGCCATCCTGGAGAGCTTCCTGCTGCTGCAGCAGCACTCCGAGTTGAAAGGCATGGGCGCGCCGACACTGCGCGCGCTGTGGCGTGCGCGGGCGGGAATCAACGCCCGCTTCCGGCGCGACCCGGCCAATTGCGCGCAGTTCATGCAGATCCTGCAGCAGCCGCGCGGGCTGGTGCACGCGCTACGGCGCATGAATCAATATTCCATACTCGGGCGTTACCTGCCCGCGTTCGGCAAGATCGTCGGGCAGATGCAATACGATCTGTTCCACGCCTATACCGTGGACCAGCACATCCTCAACGTGATCCGCAATCTTCGCCGCTTCACCATGATCGAATTCGCCCACGAGTACCCCCAGTGCAGCCGCCTGATTGCGGGGTTCGAGCGCCACTGGCTGCTTTATGTCGCCGCGCTCTTCCACGACATCGCCAAGGGCCGCGGAGGCGACCATTCCAAGCTCGGCATGCGCGACGCGCGCGGTTTCTGCCGGGCGCACGGCCTGACGCGCGAGGACACGGAACTGGTGGTATTCCTGGTCGAGCACCATTTGACCATGTCTTCAGTCGCGCAGAAGCAGGATCTTTCCGATCCTGACGTCATCGAGGCCTTCGCGCGCACGGCGAAGACCGAGCGCCGGCTCACTGCGCTGTACCTGCTGACGGTGGCCGATGTGCGCGGCACCAGCCCCAAGGTCTGGAACGCATGGAAGGGCAAACTGCTGGAAGACCTGTTCCTGC
>JAENXP010000617.1 GCA_016649475.1 Burkholderiales bacterium
GTTCGGATGAGCGAGCGGATGTCCATTTCAGGAAGATTCCTTTGAGTCTGAAAAATTGGCGCCTAGCCGATGAACGGATGGGCGCGGATGTAGACTTTTTCTTCGCGCATGGTGCGCGCGAGCAGTTTCACCAGCGCGAACACGGCTTCGATGTGCGGTGTCGGTTCTCCGACGATGCGCCCGACTTCGATCACCGAGCCGACCAGGGCGTCGATCTCCGGGTCGCGCCCGGCCTCGACGTCCTGCAACATCGAGGTCTTGTGCTTGCCCACGCGCTCGGCGCCGGCGATGCGCTTTTCCAGAGTCACGCGAAAGGTGATGCCGAGGCGATTGGCCACGGACTGCGCCTCGCGCATCATCGCGGAGGCGAGCTCGCGCGTAAGCGGAAACTGGCAGATGTCGACCAGCGTGGAGTGGGTGAGCGAGCTGATCGGGTTGAAAGTCAGGTTGCCCCAGAGCTTGAGCCAGATCTCGGCGCGGATGTTGTCCAGGATCGGTGATTTCAGTCCCGCGCGAGTAAATGTTGCGGAGATCGATTGCACGCGCTCGCTGCTCGAGCCGTCCAGCTCTCCCAGGGGGAAGCGGTCGCCCTCGATATGGCGCACCACGCCGGGCGCGGCAAGTTCGCAGGCGGGATAGACGACGCAGCCGAGCAGGCGCCGCGGATCCACCGCCGCGGCAATCGCCCCCGCGGGATCGACGCTGGTCACGGTGCGACCTTCGAATTCTCCTCCATGGCGCTGGAAGTACCACCAGGGTATGCCGTTCTGCATCGGAATGATGACGGTGTCCTTGTGGCATAGCGCGGCGATGTCCGTGGCCACGGCTGCGACCTGATGCGACTTCATTCCCAGAATGACGACGTCGTGGGCGCCGGCCTCGGCCGGTGTTCCGGCGGAACGTACGTCGCGCGCGACATGTTCGGTGCCGTCGTGCATGATTACGCGCATGCCGTGGGCGCGGATGGCCTGCAGGTTGGCGCCGCGCGCTACCAGGGTCACTTCTTCGCCGGCAAGCGCGAGCTTGGCCCCGACGAAGCCGCCGATCGAACCTGCACCCACAACGCAATACTTCATGTCCGCACCTCGAAATCAGGATCTATACACGCAGGAAATCACCCTTCCTCATGCAGCCCCAGGCAACAAATGCAGCAGCAACGCGGACTGCGGAATAACGCGCCTCCGCGCCCGGATAGTGTATTTTTGGGCTGCAGTCGAATGTTGCATTGCAACAGCTTGCGCCGTCAACCGATTCGCTGTCACTTCCATCTCAAAAATTTTGATAAGCCGATAAATCGCGGTCGAGTATCATCCCGTCTGAACCGCGCCGAGAGCCGTAGCACGCGGCCGGCTGAAGACCAGTGCGGGCGTACCAGTAGACTTTCCTTTTCGCTTCCGATCGACATTGCAGCCTATGGTGAAACCGATACCTGAGGTCAAAGACCGTACCGACCATACCGGCTGCGTAGCGCCCGCGGGCGGCATGCCAGTCCGCGTATGAGCCGCCTGCTCGACCGTCTGAAGAGCGCGGAGCGCAAGCGCCGCGACTTGCGTGAGCAGCGTCCCGGTACCGCCGATACGCCTGAAGAATCCGCGCTGGAGACCACGCCGCCGGTGCCTGCAGGCGCGCCGGGCGACCTGAATCCTGCGGCGAACGCGAGTTCCACCGAGGACCAACGCTACTGGGCCGAGGTCAAGCGGCGGCTCGGCGAGGTGGAGCAGCAGCGCCGGGTGCAGGATACGTTTTCGCCGGACGAAGTGCGTGCGCTGGCGCAGGCCGCCGGGGATCTTTCGGCGCGATACCAGGCGCAATCGCAGCAACGCGCGGCGCTGGAGCACGATGCAGCCAAGGCCGCGCTCAATAAGACGCAGCTCGAAAAAGCGGCGCGCGACGAAGCGCGTCGGCGCGAGAGCGAGGAGCGCAAGCTGCGCGTAGCAGCCGAGGAACGCAGGAACAGCGAGGCAGAGGCGCAGGACATGGCGCAGCAGCGCGCGCAGGCGGACGCGCAGGCCGTGGCGGAGGCAAGGGCCCGGATTGTTGCAGAGCAGGCGGCCCAGGCGCAGGAACGTGCGCGGCGCGAAGCCGAGGTTCGGGCCGAGGTCGAGGCAAAGCAACTCGCCGTGCTGGAACAGGCGGCGCTCGAAGAAATCGCGAAGCGGCGCGACGAGACGGCACGCGCCGATGACGCGGCAGAGCGGCGTTTGCTTGCGGAACAGGAGGCCAAGGCGGCGGCGCAAGCCAGGCTCGCGGCCGAACGCGAGGCCGAAGCACGCGCAATGGAGCTGGCCGCAGCCGAGCGCCGCGCGCACAGCCTTGCGCA
>JAENXP010000417.1 GCA_016649475.1 Burkholderiales bacterium
AGCATGATGGTGTTGGTGATCGAGCGCTTGAAAATGTCGAGCGCGATTGAAACCGCGTCGCACAGCCCGACCGTCGCGATCTGCGGCGCCAACTGACAATCGCCCAGCGGCTTTGCCGTGGTCTGCACCAGAACCGCGCCGTCCTTGATGCCTTCGAACACGTTCACGGCACGCGCCACCGTCGGATCGATGCACAGCACGCAGTCGGGGTGATAGATGTTGGTCATCTGGCGGATATCACGCTCGTCGAAGCGCAGGTAACTCGCCACCGGTGCGCCGCGGCGCTCGAAACCGAAAGAGGGCACGGCAACGACGTACTTGCCCTCGAGCACCAGGGCGGTGGCGAGGATGCCCCCCGCCAGCACTGCGCCCTGGCCACCGCGGCCGTGGATGCGGATTTCGTACATGGTTTCTCCTCTTCGCGCTAGCCGCGGCATGAGCCGGGCAGGTCTCCTATGCGACGAGGTTAGGCGCGCTCCATGCATTTGTCAAATTGATGAGGGATATGTTATACATACCGAATATGAATATAACGGATCTCGACCTGAATCTGCTGCGGGCGTTCGACGCGATCGCCACCGAGGGCAGCGTCACTGTCGCCGGCGAGCGCATCGGGCTGTCGCAGCCGGCCATGAGCAACGCGCTCGCGCGCCTGCGCCAGTTGTTCGACGACCCGCTGTTCGTGCGTACGCCGCGCGGCATGCGCCCGACGCCGTTCGCGCAACAACTGGCGCAGCCAGTGCGCGAAGCCCTGCGGCTGATCCAGGGCGCGCTGCAGCAGCACGCAGGCTTCGATCCGCGCAGTTCGGGCAACACTTTTCGCTTTCACATGTCGGATATCGGCGAGATGGTCTTTCTGCCCGGCCTGCTCGAGCGCGTCAAACGCGATGCGCCGGGCGTGAAAATTGAAGTAATGCGGATTCCGGTCAAGGACGTGCATGCGGCGCTGGAGTCGGGCGAGCTCGACCTGGCGGTCGGCTTCCTGCCCGGCCTGACCACCGGCATGCGGCAGCAGCCGCTTTTCCGCGAACATTATGTGTGCATGCTGCGCGCCGATCACCCGCTCACAGGCGCGAAGATCAGCGCCAGGCAGTTTCGCGACGCCGCGCATGTGCTGGTGTCCTATGCCGGCACCGGCCACCAGATGATCGAGGAAACCTTCGTTGCCGAGGGCTTGAGCGAGCACATCGCCGTGCGTGTGCCGCATTTCCTGGTGGTGCCGATGATCCTCGCGCGCACGGACCTCATCGTCACCGTGCCCTCGCGGGTCGCCGCCGTGTTTGCGCAGGGGGGCAACTTCAAGGTGCTGCCCTTGCCGCTGCGCATGCCGAGCTTCGAGGTCCGGCTGCACTGGCACCAGCGCTTTCACCAGGATCCGGCGAACCGCTGGCTGCGACTACTCATGGCCGAGTTGTACGCCGAGCAGGCCTAGAACCTCAGACGGAAGCGAAAGGGTTTGCGCGCCTTTCCCGGACTGCCCGAGCCGCACAGATACTGCGCCAGCCTTCAGGCCGATGTCCACGACCCGGCCGGCGCGCGCTTCAGCCCGGTTAGCGGCCTATCAGCCGTCTAAGACCGGCGTGGTCCAGGATGCGAATGTATTTCTGCTGTACGCCTATCAGTTCTTCCTCGCGCAACTTGGACAAAGTGCGGCTGACCGTCTCCAGGCTCAGGCCCAGGTAGCTGCCTATTTCCTCGCGCGTCATGCGCAGGTTGAATTTTGATGGCGAGCTGCCGTGCGCGGCGAATCGCTGCGACAGATTGAGCAGGAATACCGCCAGGCGCTCGTCGGCAGTCATCTGGCTCAGCAGCAGCAGCACCCCTTGCTCGCGCACTATTTCACGGCTCATCATCCTTTGGAACTGCCGTTGCAGGCTGGGAATTTCGCGCGCGAGTTTCTGCAGCCCGGCAAAGGGAATCGCGCAGACGTCGCTGTCCTCCAGCGCGATGGCATTGCAGGTGTGCCGCGCGGTGCCGATGCCGTCCATGCCCAGGACTTCGCCCGCCATCGAAAATCCGGTCACCTGGTCGCGGCGGCCGTCCTTGAGCAGCACTGCGGACTTGAAAAAGCCCTTGCGCACGGCATACAGGGAGGTGAAGCGATCGTCGGTGCGGAACAGGCTTTCGCCGCGTCGTATGTGCGTCCGATTGAACGCCAGGCGGTTGGCGAGTTCCAGCTCGGAGCGGGTGAGGTTGCAACAGGGCAGGCAAAGCTCGCGCAGGTTGCAGGTCGAGCATGCGGATCTGAGCTGCGCGACCTCCCCCGGCCTGGAAGCTGCTGCTGAGTTGCCCGACGCACGGCTGCGCAGGGGGGTGATCCGTACCGAGGTCCTGGTTGCCATGGTGCCCCCCTGTTAGTCCGTCCTGGAAGCCGGCTTCGGCTGGTGCCTACTGTGCGCAATTGTACGAAATATGTCGCCCGGGCGTCGTGGTCTTTGGCAGGCTGGATGAATGCCTGCGAAAACCGGCGCGGTTTGCCATGCAATGGTCGAGAATGCCGCGGGTCGATTTAGGGCTTCGACTGTCAGGTCGAGGCGCGACCGGCACATATCAATTTTTTATCCCCCGTTCCGCGCCCGCGCGCAGCAGCCGGCCGGGGCGCGCGCCGGTGCTGCGTCCTTCGCGCCACACCTCGACGCCGTTGACGATCACGCTATCGATGCCGCGCGCAAGCTGCGTGGGCTCGTCGAAGCTTGCCGCGTCGCCGATCTCGCCGGCATCGAAAATGGTGATGTCGGCCCAGCAGCCCGGCTGCAGCAGGCCGCGGTCCTTGAGCCCGAAATTGCGCGCGGTGAGGCCGGTCATTTTGTAGACCGCGGTCTCGAGCGGGAACAACCCGAGGTCGCGGCAGTAGTGCCCGAGTACGCGCGCAAACGTGCCCCATAGCCTAGGGTGCGGCTTCACGTCGTGCGGCAGACCGTCGGAGCCGACCATGGTCTCGTCATACTGCAGTATGCGCTGCACGTCGGCTTCGTCCATGGAGAAGTAGATCGCGCCGGCGGGGCTCAGCCTGGATACCGCGTCCTCCCGGGTTAGGCCGAGGCGCTCGGCCGCTTGCGCAAGCTCCATGCCGGCGAACTCCGGGTGCGGCCTGGACCAGGTGATGAGGATGCGGCTGGAGAGCGCGATGCGGTCCGCGCGCAATATGGTGGAAGAGGCGGTATAGGGATAGCAGTCCAGGCACACGCTCTGGCGCTCGCCGGCCTTGGCCAGCAGCGCCAGTGTTTCGGCGGAGCGCCCGTGGTTGCGCGCTCCCACGACCTTGTGGTGCGAAATGACCACCGGCACGCCGACTTCGCGCCCGATGCGAAACGTCTCCTCCATCGCCTCGGCAATGCGATCGTCCTCGTAACGCATATGCGTGACGTAGCGCCCGCCGTAGTCCTTGAGCGGCCGCGCGACGGCGATGATTTCTTCGGTCGTCGCATGTGCCGCGGGCGGATAGTAGGTGCCGGTCGAGAGCCCGACCGCGCCGGCGGCGAGTGCGGCGCGCACCAGCGCCTGCAT
>JAENXP010000253.1 GCA_016649475.1 Burkholderiales bacterium
CTGGCACTGGACCACGATCGCGCCTCCGCCCACGCCGGCGCCCAGCGACCAGGTTTGCCTGCAGGCCGAGCGCAGCATGTTGCGAAAGCCCGGCATCACCTTTCTGGTCCAATCGGTCGGATTCCTGAGCCGCTCCAGGTAGGGCTCGGATGCGAGCACGGCGATCGACTCGCATTCATAGACGGCCATATAGGCCGGCCCGCCGTCGACGGCGCGATAGCGCCGCGCGGTCCTGAAGCCGGGTACGCGCAGACGTTCCGGAACGTGTTGTTGCTGATACCAGCGATTGAATTCATCCTCCGCAGTTTCGACGATATCGTTCAATACCAGCAGCACGCCCGACGCGTCCGGCACCGCCTCGTCTATCGCTGAGTGCATGGGGGCAGCCGCAATCACTTTTTCGCCGGCTTGCGCGTGCTCGCCGGTTTGATTCTTTTGCGCGCGGCGGCGGGATGAGGCAAGGGCACCATCTGCGGCGCCCCGGGAACCATGCAACCTGTGTCGCAACAGCGGCCCGGCTGACGATTCTTCGCTATCTTGCGGCCGGGAGCGGCCAGCACGCCGCGCTCGAGCAGGCGCTCGACCAGCTCGACTTTGTTGCCGACGGGATAATTGCGCCAGATCTCCTTTTTCATCGCCTCGGGGGAACCGCCCCCGTGCATGCTGATCACCGAATACCAGCCGCCCTGGCTGGAGGCGGTCAGGTCCTCGATGAATCGGGCCACCTCGATGCGCTTGTCGTGGGGGATGTCGGCGCGACCGCGCAGCACATCGGCGAGTTTCGCCGCAGTGACCGGATTGTGGTCCTCGTCCGGACCCGGCAGGGATACGATCAGCCCGCCCGAGACATGGTGGGCCAGCCGGTGCATGTCGTAGATCTGCGTCGCCAGCAGCAGCTTGCCGATGTTGGAGAACACGATGTCGGGCATCACGTTGCCCGCCGGATCAGTTGCGGCGTACACCGAGGCGGCGACACCACAGGCGTAGAAGCCCTCGACGATCTTGATCAGTTCGACCATCTGCTCGCGCAGATTGTGCGCGCGATCCAGATCGATGCCATTCGCCTCGGTCATCAGCGCCCCCGCGCCGATCAACAGGTCGCCAAAGCCTGCGCGCGCGCCGATACAGGTATGGCGATGATGCGTGGCATAGGTATGGGTGAGAAAACCCGCGTGCTGCCATTCCCCCGCAAGGAACACCCGTTCCCAGGGCACGAACACGCGCTCGAACAGGCACACCCCGGTGGACTGGCCGTACCTGGCGCTGAACTTCGCCGCGGCCTCGCCCGGGCGCCCGGCAGGACGCGCGACGATGGTGAGGCCCTTCGCGTCCACCGGCACCGCGCAGCAGACTGCGAACGCCGCGTCCGCCCGGGTCATGTTGCGTCCGGGCATGACCAGGATTTCGTGCACGTAGGGCGCGCCCGTGACTATGGCCTTGACGCCGGAGATGACCACGCCGCCCTTGCGCCGCTCGACGATGCGCACGTGGCTGTCCGCGTTTTCCTGCTGATGCGGGCGCAGCGAGCGATCGCCCTTGCCGTCGGTCATGGCAACGGCGCAGGCGAGGTCGCGCTCCTGTGCATCATGCATATAGGCAAGGAAACGCTGGTGGTAGTCGCCGCCACGCTCCTGATCGACGCGGTGGGTCGCCTGGTAAAGCGCGCTGAACGCATCCCCGGTGAGATAGCGCTGGGCGCAGCCCGTCTCCTGGCATACCAGCCGCACCGCCTCGAGCTTGTTCAGCAGGTCGCCGCTGTTGCTGCCAACGTGGATGAGCCGGTTTACCTCGCGCCCCGAGGTGTGCTGAGGCGCCCGCATGAGTTGCGCCAGTCCCGGCTTGAGCGCGAAATCGTAGGTCAGGCCGATGGCGTTGACGCCGGCTGCGAGATCGGCGTCGCCGGCGACCGACTTCACCTTGCGCCCGTTCACGTACACGCTGGGCTTGTAGGCACCAAGCGATTCACGGTAATCCCTGCCCGACATGAACATGAAACCTCCTTTTCGAATCCGCACTTATGAGTGCGCGAGCCCGCGAACGGATGCGCCCTGCAACGAATGCGCGGCGCGGGGGAGATTCGCCCAATCACCAACGGGTGTCAAGTTTGATCTGCGTCAAACGGCCATGCGGTCCTGGGGCTAAGCTCAAATCACGCCATTTCCCGAACACACCGATCGTGCCCAAGAAACAATTTTCCGAATTCAGCGCGCTGCTGCGAGCGCAACGCAAGTTGCTGCTGGAAGAGGTGCGCGCAAAAATCGCCGCCTCCGACGACAGCCTCGGCTTCGTCAACCAGTCGAAGATCACCGACGACGACGGTCTCGCCGACGCCGCCGCGGAAATGGAAGTAGCGATGGTCATACGCGAGAGCCAGGAACTGCAGGAGGTCGAGGCCGCGCTTGCGCGCATCGCCGACGCAAGCTACGGCAGCTGCTTCGACTGCGGCGAGGAGATCGGCCAGGCGCGGCTGAAGGCCTATCCCGCAGCCAGGCGCTGCCTGCCATGCCAGGAGAAATACGAACGCACGCAGGGACAGCTATTCAAGTCCGGACTATAGGCGGCATTCCCGCTGCGTGACCCATTTGAACGACTCTGACCCGGAGACAATATGTACAAGCACATTCTGGTCCCCACCGACGGTTCGGTGCTCTCGGATAAAGCCGTCGTGGCGGCAATCAAGCTGGCCAAGTTGGCGGGCGCGCGCATCACCGCCTTTCATACGGTCGAATCCTATCCACTGCAAGGCGCGTATGCCGCCGAGGCCAGCGGCGTGGCCGAGTTGCAACCGGAAATTTTCGCCCAACGCAGCGAAGAATACGCAAAGCGCGTGCTCAATGCGGTCGCGGCCGCCGCCGCCGCCGAGAACGTGCAATGTACGACCGCCTATGGCACCGGCAACTCCGCTTCGCAGGCGATCGTGGAGAAGGCTAACGAGGATCAATGCGATCTCATCGTCATGGCCTCGCACGGCAGGCGCGGCCTGGAAGGGTTTCTGCTGGGTAGTGAAACCCAGAAAGTCCTGACTCATTCCTCGATCCCGGTGCTGGTCTACCGCTAGCCCTCTGCCTGCGCCCTGGCCTGGAGCCGGGGCGCGGCATCCGCCGCTGCGCCTGATTACATTTCCCGATGTGATCGATAGCGTTTCGCAATAACGCGCGCATCCGTTTCTTTTGTTCCGTGCACGCGCCGATGGCACCCATTTACATGAGTGCATGCGCATATATTGACATTTCTCAACATATCGCAAGTCTGCCGGCGCTAGGATCAATTGCCGACGCAGTTTGAGTGGCCGACCACACTTGGCGCTCACGGCGCTTCTTTACCAAAGGAGAGCGGAACAATGCGTACTGGAATATTCGTCCTTGCCCTCGCGGCCTCCATATTGTTTGCACCAGGGGCAACTGCCGCTTCGGATCCGGCAATGGACAAATTGCTGAAATCCACCTCCGACCACACCAAGTTCAAGGCGCTGCAGCGGGACTTCGATTCCGGTCCGGAGGTGACCAAGGCCTGCCTGGGCTGTCATACCGAAGCCGCCAAGCAGATCCACAAGACCGAGCACTGGAAGTGGGAGTACACCAGCCCGGAGGGCCAACTGCTGGGCAAGAAGAACGTCATCAACAACTTCTGCACCTCGGTGTCATCCAATGAGGCGGCGTGCAATTCCTGCCACGTCGGCTATGGCTGGAAGGACGACAGCTTCGATTTCACTTCCGAAGTCAATGTCGACTGTCTGGTCTGTCACGACACCACCGGCAACTACCGCAAACCGGCGGGGCTGGCTGGAAACGTGGTCACCAAGGACATGGAATTCCCGCCCGGCTCCGGCAAGATACTCAAGGCAATCAATCTGCAAAAGATCGCGCAGTCGGTCGCCAAGACCAGCCGGGACACCTGCGGCGCCTGTCATTTCTACGGCGGCGGCGGCGACGGCGTCAAGCACGGCGACATGGACAGTTCGCTGGCGGCGCCGGAAAAGGAAGTCGACGTCCACATGGACGCGCTAGGCCTGAACTTTTCCTGCGCCACCTGCCACATGACCAAAGGCCATCAGGTGCCCGGCAGCCGCTACGCGCCGACCGCGCAGGACAAGGGCGGCGCACGTGTGCGCGGCAAGGAGTACAAGACCAACCCGACCACCTGCCAGTCCTGCCACGGCCAGGCGCCGCACAAGAAGATTGCCAAACTCAACGACCATACCGACAAGGTCGCCTGCCAGGCCTGCCACATTCCGACCTACGCGCGCGGCGGCGTCGCCACCAAATTGTCCTGGGACTGGTCCACGGCCGGCAAGATGGGACCGGACGGCAAACCACTGATCAAGAAGGACACCAAGGGGCATGTAATCTATACCGCGGCCAAAGGCGACTTCGTCCTGGGCGAGAACGTCGTGCCCGAGTACCTGTGGTTCAACGGCAGGGTGAGGTACACCCTGCAACGCGACAGGGTCGAGAAAAGCAGCCAACCCACCCGGATCAATCACTTCGAAGGCAGCGCCCGCGACGGAAAGTCACTGATCTGGCCGGTCAAAATCATGCGCGGCAAGCAGGCCTATGACCCGGTGAACAAGACTCTGGCCGTGCTGCACATGGCAGGCAACGACGACACCGCCTACTGGACCAACTTCAATTGGGAAAAAGCGGTTGCTACCGGCATGGCCTCGGTGGGCACGCCGTTCTCGGGCAAAGTGGATTTCCTCGAGACCGAAAGCAGCTGGCCCCTCACCCACATGGTTGCGCCGGCCAAGGACGCCCTGCGTTGCCACCAGTGCCACCAAGCGAACGGCCGTCTGGAAAAAGTGCCGGACATCTACATTCCGGGGCGCGCAAGCGACCACGCAGGCTGGCTGGACACCACCGGCTGGGCATTGGCGCTGCTGACGCTGCTCGGCGTGCTCGGCCACGGCCTCGGACGCGTCATCGTATCCATGCGCAAGAAATAAAGGGAGAACCGATCATGGCACGCATCTATATTTTCAAGCGCTTCGAGC
>JAENXP010000607.1 GCA_016649475.1 Burkholderiales bacterium
TCCAGCATCAGGCGCGTGCGGCCCCGTTCGACGATGAGCGCGTTGCCCCGGCTGCCGCTACCCAGGCAGGCAAAGCGCATGCGCTATTTCAGCTGCTCATGCAACAGCGAGAGTATGCGGCGGCCGGTATCGCTGTTCTCCGGCTGGCCGTCCTTGTTCTGCACCTGCACCTCGCTCACGCTGCCGGACTGTTGGACCAGCACGCGATACTGTTCGGCCTTGATCGTGGTCGGGTCGCTCTTCCAGAAAGCCAGCTTGGAGAGGAAGCTCTTGTCCTTGTCAGAACTGCGTTGTCCATCGATCTGTGGATCTACATAGCGCACGAAGTAATAGCCCTTGGAGCGGTCGCGGTCCTCCACGGTGAAGCCGACACGGTCCAGCGCCAGGCCGACACGGCGCCATGCGCGGTCGAAGGGATCAGACAATTCCAGCGTGCCGCTTCCGTCGGTCGCGCTGACGAGCTTGGCGCGCTCGATCTTTTCGTCGCTGGCAACGAGTTCCGCCTTGGCTCGCGTATCTTCCACGCCGAAGCGCACCATCAGCCGGCGCAGGAATTCGGCTTCCAGTTCCGGATCCGGCGGGCGCGGTTGCCACCTGGTGTTTGCCTTTTCCTCAGTGATATACACTTCCACCATGCCGCGATGGCTCAGGTAGATTTCGGTGGTGCCTGGCGCACTGCCGCGCTCCAGCCGGGTGCGAAACTTGTCCAGTTCCCCGGTCGAATATAACGAACCGACCGCCGATCCGATCAAACTGCGTATCGGATCCATTGGAAGCTTGGCGCGGTTCTCGGCCCAGTCGGTTTCCATCACTCCGACCTCGGGATTCTCGGTCTTTATCAGAAATCCCAGCCCCTGCCAGAATTCCTTCACTACCGGCCAGACATGTTCCGGAGCATCGGGCACCACCAGCCAGCGTTGGCTGCCCGCACGCTCCATGTGCACCTTCGCCACGTCGGGGAGGACTACGGTAGAGCCGGTGCTCAAAGCGCCGCCGCGCTCTGCGTTGTAAGTCGACAAGGTCGCGGAGCCGCGCGCGGCAAGGTCGGGCACGGCGTACCGGTCATCGCGCGAGGGTGCTGTCAGATCCGGCGGCACTTCCAGGGACGGCAGCTTGCTCGAGCTTTTATATTTGATCTTTTCCCCCTGCATCATATCCGACATGCTGCTGCAGCCGGACAACAGTGCAAGCACGACAAGACAGGCGACATTGCGCTTCATATGGCATTACCTTTGATCAATAGTCCAATGCAAAAACAAGTTTTGCAGCGAGCCGATTCAGGGGAACGGTTATAACCCCTCATGTTGCAGCCGGTTCCCGGCGTGAGCCGCCTTTCACTTCTATGCCCGCCTGGCGCATGGCTTCCCTGACTGTTTCGTGAAAATTCGCCGATAGCTGCACCAAGGGCAGGCGGATACCCGCCTCGATCAAGCCCATCTGCACCAGAGCCCATTTCACCGGAATCGGATTGCCTTCGACGAACAACTTGGTATGCAGGCCCAGCAGCCGGTTGTTGGCCGCGCGCGCGCGCGCGTTTTCCCCGGACAGGGCAGCGGTGCACATTTCCCGCATCAGCCGCGGCGCGACATTGGCGGTGACCGAAATCACACCGTGGCCGCCCATCAGCATCAGCGGCAGGCCCGTGGCATCCTCACCGCTGTAGACTGCGAACTCCTTGGGTGCGCGCCGCAGCAGATCGCTGGCGCGCTCCATGCTCGCGGTGGCGTCCTTGATGCCGACGATATTGCGGACCTGCGCCAGACGCAGCACCGTGTCGTTTTGCAGGTCGGCGACCGTGCGTCCGGGAACGTTGTACAGGATCAGCGGCAGGTCCACGGCTTCGGCAATGGCGCGAAAATGCCGATACATGCCTTCCTGGGTGGGCTTGTTGTAATAGGGCACGACCGACAGGCTGAATTGCGCGCCGGAGCGCTTGGCCGATTCGGACAACTCGATCGCCTCGGCAGTCGAATTGGCGCCGGTTCCCGCGATTACCGGTACACGACCCGCGGCGTGCTCGACCGCGATGCGGATCAGTTCCTTGTGTTCGTCGAAATTCACCGTGGGCGACTCGCCGGTGGTACCGACGACCACGATGCCCTGCGTGCCCTCGGCAATGTGCCAATCGATCAGGCTCTTGAACCGGCCGATATCAAGCGCACCGTCTTCGTGCATGGGGGTGACAATGGCAACCAGGCTTCCGGTCAACATAAACGCAGTCCCGTGAAGAAAATGTGGAATTTTAGCGCATTGCGATGCCGCCGGGATACGAATCGACCATGGCAGCGCAGTTTCGCTAAGGCGGCAGGTGCAGGCTGAAGTCCCCCGCAGCCCGCCGTGTTGCGCAAAGGCGCTGTATCA
>JAENXP010000123.1 GCA_016649475.1 Burkholderiales bacterium
AAAAACGCAATAGACTGCTGCAGCGCAGCATAACAACCAAATCCTGAAATTGACGGTACCCCAGACTTCAGGCAATCTAGGCATAAGCTTCGGCCCGCTTGAGAAACGATCCCAGCCACATAACCTGCGGTCCCGTAAAAGAAAGCGGGTTGCGCAGCCGGGAACAAATCAGCTTAAGTCGAATGTCCGCGGTACAGCCTTCGCTTGCGCTGGGCTGACCGCGAGACATCCATTCCTGCTAAGGCCTTGAGCCTGTCGGAAAAGGCCAAGCTGCTGCCGGATTCAGGGCGGTTTTCGCCCCTGGCGTCGCCGCAGTTGATGAGGCTACTGGAGCCATCATCGAACGTGCTGCCGGCTTCGCCGGTTTCACGGCAGGTTTAGCCTTTTTTTTTGCCGCTTTCTTTTTGGCGGCTGGCTTTTTGGCCTTTTTTTTTAGCGGGCTTTTTTTTAGCCGCCTTTTTTTTTGCAGGTTTTTTCTTGGCGGCCTTTTTCTTGGCCGCTTTCTTTTTTGCAGGCTTTTTAGCTACTGCCCTCTTCTTTTTGGCTTTTTTCGCGGCTTTTTTAGCCGGTTTTTTCGCTGCTTTCTTTGCTTTTTTCTTCGTTGCCATGGTAAAGCTCCTTCTTCAAGTTAAAGAAAAACAACTACTGCAAACCCGGCTACGATAGCCCGGATTATCCGGCCAAACGGGGCGAACCCCGACCAGCCGAATCCTTTGCCTGCAGGCACGCCAGCCTCATGCGGCCTTGCGCTCCAGCAGGTCACGATACAAAACGGCGGGATCGAGTTCGATCCCGCCATCCCAAACCAAGGTCATTGCCGCGGGGTCTATCGTCACGCGGCGGAACTGATCACGGTCGCGCCAAAGTTTGAACGCGCCAATTTCGACCAAATTGCCCAGGAATACGCTCCCTTCTAAGCCGTCGTCGAAACGCAGCCACAAACTGTAATCGTTATCGGCCCTAAACTCGGTCAACTTACGCATTGCTTGCCTCCGCTAAACATCGCCGAAATGAAGGTCGCTAATCCCAATTGAGCGCACCTCCTGTTTGGTACTCGATCACACGGGTTTCGAAGAAGTTGCGCTCTTTCTTCAGATCGGTCATTTCACTCATCCAGGGGAACGGATTGCTCGCCCCGGGGTAAAGCTGTTCGACGCCGATCTGCTGGCAACGGCGGTTGGCGATGTAGCGCAGATATTCCTTGAACATCGGCGCATTCAGCCCGAGCACACCGCGCGGCATGGTGTCTTCCGCATAGCGGTATTCGAGTTCGACTGCCGTCTTCATGTATCCCCGTATCTCCTCGCGGAATCCCGGGGTCCACAGATGCGGGTTCTCCATCTTGATCTGGTTGATGAGGTCGATGCCGAAGTTGCAGTGCATCGACTCGTCGCGCAGGATGTACTGGTACTGTTCGGCCGCGCCGGTCATCTTGTTTTGGCGCCCCATGGCGAGGATCTGGACAAATCCGACGTAGAAAAACAGCCCCTCCATGATGCAGGCAAACACGATCAGGCTCTTGAGCAGCTGCTGGTCGGCCTCCGGCGTGCCGGTCTTGAATGCCGGATTAGTGAGCGTATCGATGAACGGGATGAGGAATTCGTCCTTGTCCCGGATACTGCGAATCTCGTGGTAGGCGTTGAATACCTCGCCTTCGTCCAACCCGAGGCTCTCGACGATGTACTGATAGGCGTGGGTATGAATCGCCTCTTCGAAAGCTTGCCGCAGCAGGTACTGGCGGCACTCCGGTGCGCTGATGTGGCGATACGTGCCAAGCACGATGTTGTTCGCGGCAAGTGAGTCTGCGGTCACGAAAAAGCCGAGATTGCGCGTGACGATGCGGCGCTCGTCCTCGGTCAGACCATTCTGGTCCTTCCAGGTGGCGATGTCGCGGCTCATGTTGATTTCCTGCGGCATCCAGTGGTTGGCGCATGCAGACAGATATTTCTCCCACGCCCACTTGTACTTGAACGGAACCAGCTGGTTGACATCGGTGCGCCCGTTGATGATGCGCTTGTCCTCCACGCGGATGCGGCGCAGTTCTTCGGCGCCAGTCTCCAGCGCCGCTTTCTCGTGCGCACGTTCCTGCCGGCCTGTGGCACTAGCCAGTGATGCGGGCAGGAATCCCTTAACCGCCTGCAGGCCCAGACCGGCGATGGGGGAAGCTGCCACTTCGTCGTCAAAATTGAGCATATTCATCTCTCAAATCTTCTTGGCTGCCTACTGGCAAGCCTCGCAATCCGGGTCCTCGATCGAGCAGAACTTCGGCTCGGCCGGTTCGGCGCTCTTTGCCGCAGCGGAAGTACCGCCCTCGGGCACCGCGTTCAACTGGCCGGCCTTGACCGTAGACTTTTCGGCGTGGGTTGCACCCATCGAACGCAGGTAATAAGTCGTTTTCAGGCCGCGCTTCCAGGCAAGCTTGTAGGTCTCGTCCAGCCGCTTGCCCGAGGCGCCTGCCATATAGATATTGAGCGACTGCGCCTGGTCGATCCATTTTTGCCGCCGCGCCGCCGCCTCGACCAGCCACTGTGGCTCAACTTCGAACGCTGTGGCGTAGAGGTCGCGCAACTCAGCCGGCACCCGGTCGATTTTCGCCAGATTGCCGTCAAAATACTTGAGATCGGCGATCATCACCTCGTCCCACAAACCCAAGCGCTTCAGGTCGTTCACCAAGTATTCGTTCACCACCGTGAACTCGCCCGACAGGTTCGACTTCACGTACAGGTTCTGATAGGTGGGCTCGATCGACGCCGACACGCCAATGATGTTGGCGATAGTGGCGGTCGGCGCGATGGCGAGACAATTGGAGTTGCGCATACCGTGCTGCTTGATGCGCTCGCGCAGACGCTCCCAATCCATACTGACGCTCATGTCGATCTCTACATGGCCGCCCCGCTCTACGCGCAGCAGAGCCAGGGTGTCCTGCGGCAATATGCCGCGGTCCCACAGCGAACCACGATAGGAGGAGTAGCGACCGCGCTCTTCAGCCAACTCTGTCGACGCCAAGTAGCCGAAATAGGCGACCGCCTCCATGGAGCGATCGGCGAACTCCACCGCTTCTTTCGACGCGTAGGGAATGCGCAACATCTGCAGGCAATCCTGAAAACCCATGATGCCCATGCCAACCGGGCGATGCTTGAGGTTCGAGTTGCGCGCCTTGCCAACCGCGTAATAATTAATGTCGATGACGTTGTCGAGCATGCGCATCGCAGTGCCAATCGTGCGCTGCAACTTGGCGTGATCGAGCTTGCCGTCCTTGAGATGCGCGACCAGATTGACAGAACCCAGATTGCATACCGCGATCTCATGCTCGTTGGTGTTGAGCGTGATCTCGGTGCAAAGATTGGAGCTGTGAACGACGCCTACATGGGACTGAGGCGAGCGGATATTGCACGGATCCTTGAAGGTTATCCAGGGGTGCCCGGTCTCGAACAGCATCGAAAGCATCTTGCGCCACAGCTGCAGCGCGGGGATCTTGCGGAACAGTTTGTGCTCGCCTCTGGCTGCCTTTTCCTCGTAGCCCGCATACGCTTTCTCGAATTCCTTGCCGAACTTGTCGTGCAGGTCGGGGCAGTCCGAGGGTGAGAACAGCGTCCACTCGCCGTTTTCCATCACCCGCTTCATGAACAGGTCGGGAATCCAGTTGGCCGTGTTCATGTCATGGGTGCGGCGGCGGTCATCGCCCGTGTTTTTACGCAGCTCCAGAAACTCTTCGATGTCCAGGTGCCAGCATTCCAGATAAGCGCACACGGCGCCTTTGCGCTTTCCGCCCTGGTTCACCGCAACTGCGGTGTCGTTGACAACCTTCAGGAACGGGACCACCCCCTGCGACTTGCCGTTGGTGCCCTTGATATGCGAGCCCAGCGCGCGCACCGGTGTCCAATCGTTGCCCAGGCCACCGGCGTACTTGGCCAGCAAGGCATTGTCCTTGATCGACTCATATATGCCGTCGAGGTCGTCTGCGACGGTAGTCAGATAGCAGCTCGAGAGCTGCGAGCGCTGGGTGCCGGAGTTAAACAGGGTCGGCGTCGAACTCATGAAATCGAACGAAGACAAAACCTTGTAGAACTCGATAGCGCTCGCCTCGCGGTCAATCTCGTTCAGCGCTAGTCCCATGGCGACACGCATGAAGAAAGCCTGTGGCAGTTCGATGCGTTGCCCCTGATCGTGCAGAAAGTAGCGGTCATACAGGGTCTGCAGGCCGAGATAGCCGAATTTCAGGTCGCCCGCGGCATCCAGCGACTTGCCCAAGCGCGCCAGATCGAATTTTGCCAGCCGCTCGTCCAACAACTCGGCCGCAATGCCGCGCCTGATGAATTCGGGAAAATACTCGGCGTAGCGCGCATTCATTAGCGCCTGCGGCACTTCTTCACCCAGGATTTCAATGCGGATCGTGTTGAGGAGCAAGCGCGCGGTGACGAAGCTATAGCCCGGATCCTTTTCGATCAGCGCGCGCGCCGACAGAATCGCCGACTTGCGGATTTCCTCGATCGGCACGCCGTCGTACAGGTTCTTCAGTGTCTCCTGGAATATTATGCCCGGATCAACTGCGTCACCCAAGCCTTCGCAGCAAGCTTCCAGCAGGTTCTTCAAATCCGCCAGGTCGATCGGTCGCCTGACGCCATTATCTATTACGTGCAGCACGGGGGCGGCGACCTTGTCCTTCTGCTTGGCGTGCTCCAAGGCACGGGCCTTGGCGCGCTGCTCGCGGTAGAGTACATAGGCCCGCGCCACCTCGTGCTCGCCGGAGCGCATCAACGCCAGTTCGACCTGGTCCTGGATGTCTTCGATATGAAAGGTGCCGCCGCCCGGTTGGCGCCGCGCCAGCGCGGCGACCACAGCTTCGGTTAGCACAACGACCAATTCGCGAATGCGTGCCGACGCCGCACCCTGACCGCCTTCGATCGCAAGAAACGCCTTGGTCATCGCGACCGAAATTTTGCCCGGGTCGAACCCGACCACTGCGCCGTTGCGGCGAATGATGCGGTACTCAGGATAGGTAGATTGGTTCACTGCGGACACTTCAGCAACACTTGCACCGGCCACGGATGGCGTCTTTTCGGAATCGGTGACAAGCTGCATATGCATTCTTCCTCTCTAGTTTCTGTAAGCCAACCGCAGCATTTCGGTTGCAGATCTCATTTTCTTATTTCCAACTGCAACCACAATATATAGTACCTCGTTACCACTTCGCAACTAATTTTAGTGACGCGCTTTTGATTTTGCAAGAAGTTTTTGAAATATTGTGTTTGCAAGCGGCATAAGCGCACGAAATGCGGAGAGACAACTCAGCCGGCTGCCGGTGTCGCGGGCTGAAGAAATTGCGATTCGTGGTTTGCTGCTGCTCGCCTTGCGGCAGCGCGAAAAGAAATCCGCGCGTACTGCGCAGCAAGCGTTGCGGTTCTACTGACCGATCGAACTGCGCAATCGAGCCCAGTCGAAGCTAGGACCGGGATCGGTCTTGCGCCCGGGCGCAATGTCGCAGTGGCCGACGATGTCGGCTATCGGATATGAGGCGCGCAGCGCACGCGCCAGTTCTGCCAGCACGAGGTACTGCGGTTCGGCATACGGCACATCGTCCGTTCCTTCCAGTTCGATGCCGATCGAGTAATCGTTGCAGGCGCTGCGCCCGCGCCAGGCGGAATCTCCGGCGTGCCAGGCGCGCTTCGCACAGGGCACGAACTGCAGCAGTTCGCCCGTACGGCGGATGAGGAAGTGCGTCGATACCCGCACCCCGACAAGCGTCGAATAGTAAGGATGAACTGCGCAGTCGAGATCGTTGGTGAACAGGCGCTCGATACCGTCCCCGCCAAATTCGCCCGGCGGCAAGCTGATGTTGTGGATCACCAGCAAAGTGATCGCTTCGCCCGTTGGCCGCTCGTCGCAGTTGCCCGAGGCTACGTAACGCGCTGCGTCAACGCACCCATTGGCGTCGGCAATCATGCTCGCGGTTCGTTGATTCCCAGCCGCTCCATGCGGTAGCGCAAGGCGCGAAAGGTGATACCGAGGAGCCTGGCCGCCGCTGTGCGATTGAACCGCGTCATGCCCAGTGCTTCGAGTATCGCCTCACGCTCGACCCGGTCGAGATAGTCCTGCAACGGCCATTTCCCGCCGGTCGGCTCATCGCCCGACTGGCGCGCCGGCGTGAGACGCAGATCGCCCGGCTGGATTTCCTCGCCGCCGCACAGTGCAACGGCGCGTTCCAGAATATTCTCCAGCTCGCGCACATTGCCGGGAAAATCGTAGCCCGCGAGAGCCTCCTGCGCCTCCGTGGACAGTCGCAGTGCCTGGCGATCGGCGCCGGCCATGCGCACGAGCATGGACTGCGCCAGCGCGGGGATGTCTTCGCGGCACTCCTTCAGTGACGGCATTTTCAGCTCGATCACATTAAGGCGGAAATACAGGTCTTGGCGGAACCGTCCCGACTCGACCAGAGCGGTGAGATTCTGGTGGGTAGCGCAGATCATGCGCACATCCACCGCATCTTCGTCTGTCGCCCCCACCTTGCGCACCCGCTTCTCCTGGATGGCGCGCAACAGCTTTACTTGCATCGCGAGGGGCAGGTCGGCGACCTCGTCAAGAAACAGCGTGCCGCCATGCGCTACCTGGAAGAAACCCTCGCGGTCGGCCTCCGCCCCGGTGAATGCGCCTTTCTTATAGCCGAAGAATTCGCTCTCCATCAGATTTTCCGGAATGGCGCCGCAGTTGACCGGGACAAACCGCTGGTCATGGCGCGCGCCCTGATCGTGGATCAGGCGCGCCGCCAATTCCTTGCCGCTACCGGATTCGCCGCTTACGTATACAGGCGCCTGGCTGCGCGCAAGCTTTTGTATCATCTCCCG
>JAENXP010000436.1 GCA_016649475.1 Burkholderiales bacterium
CCTTCGGATTGGGCAGGGTGATCATGAGCGCTTGGCGCAGATAATGGTGGGGCTGAATCTGCAGCACCGGCGCGGCGCCGGGTTTGGCGAACAACAACCTTGCTCCCAACCAGGCCAGGTAGGCCGCGCCCAGCCACTGCACCGCGAAAAACGCGGCGGGGTAGGTGCCGAGCAAGGCTGCGACACCGGCCACGGCCAGCCACATCAGGACCTGGTCGCCCAGAATCACGCCCAGGGTGGCAGCCAGGCCGCCTCTGATGCCGCCTTTGCCGGTCGACGTGATCAAGGCCAGATTGCCCGGGCCGGGAATCAGCAGAAACACTAGGACGGCGACCACCAGCGCGCCATAGTCGGTAACGCCGAGCATAAAAAATATCCTTCGCGACGATGCTGCAAGTGTACCGGCTTTTTCGCAGTCGGCGTCTGATCGCGGCAGTGAATGAATACCTGCGGCTGCCGAGCGGCGGTCCCCGGCACAATGGATACAGCGAATATCGTCGATGGCCCTCCCGGTGCAGCCGCCCGGTCCGCATACCCGGCCACCGAAACTCGCCTCGTCGCAGCATTTCAAACGTGTATGCTCCGCGTTTTGGCAAATTTTGCCCCGATGAGCTACTCGGTAAAGGAAATCTTCTACACCTTGCAAGGCGAGGGCGCCAATTGCGGCCGGCCTGCGGTATTTCTGCGCTTTGCCGGCTGCAATCTGTGGTCGGGTCGCGAGTCCGACCGCGGGGACGCCGTGTGCCGCTTCTGCGACACCGAGTTCGTGGGTACCGACGGCGATGGCGGTGGCAGGTTCGCCTCGGCCGGCGCGCTCGCAGCCGCGGTAGCAGCAGCGTGGCCTGCGCAAGCTGCGGGGCAGCGCTTCGTCGTTTGTACCGGCGGCGAGCCGCTGCTGCAGCTGGATTCTGCCTTGGTCGCTGCCTTGCGCGAGCGCGGATTTGCACTTGCGGTGGAAACCAACGGTACCCTGGCGCCGCCCGTGGGGGAACTGTGGTTGACAGTGAGTCCGAAGGCCGGCGCGCCGCTCAAATTGACCCGCGGCGACGAACTGAAGCTGGTTTATCCGCAGAGCGGTGCCGAACCGGAACGCTATGCCGCGCTTGAATTCCGGCATTTTTTTCTGCAGCCCATGGACGGTCCGGACCAGGCGCGCAACACCGGCCTTGCGATCGAGTATTGCCTTGCGCATCCCAACTGGCGCCTGTCGCTGCAGACCCACAAACTGATCGGAATTCGTTGATGGAAATCTGGAAGGCATTCACCCTGGAGTCGGCGCACCGCTTGCCCAACGTGCCCGAGGGGCACAAGTGCGCGCGCATCCACGGCCACTCGTTCCGCGTCGACATCCACGTGAGCGGGGAGGTCGACGCGCACATAGGCTGGGTGCAGGATTTCGCCGATATCTCTGCCGTGTTCCGGCCGCTGCACGAGCAACTCGACCATCGCTACCTGAACGAGGTGCCGGGGCTGGAGAATCCGACCAGCGAGCGTCTGGCGCAATGGATCTGGGACAGGCTCAAGCCGGGGCTGCCGCTGCTGTCGCAAGTGGTGGTGCACGAGACCTGCACCTGCGGTGCGATCTACCGCGGCGAGGAGCAGAAGCAATGATCTTCAATTACGCCATCGAAGCGAGGTAAGGGACATGAGGGACATGACGAGCACGCCCGCGGCTGCAACAGCACTGGATTTCCTCGTCCGGCGGGACGATCTGCACAGCTGCAAGTCGGTACCCGCGCCGGATCCGGGCGCGGCGGATCTGCTGTCCGGACAGGTTCTGATGCGCATAGACAAATTCGCTTTCACCTCGAACAACGTCACCTATGCCGCGTTCGGCGAGGCCATGTCGTACTGGAACTTCTTCCCCGCAGCGCAGGGCTGGGGCCGCATACCCGTATGGGGCTTCGGCGACGTGATCGGCTCGAAGCACGAAGCGGTGAAGCCCGGCGAGCGTTTCTACGGTTACTTTCCCATGTCGACCCATCTCGTGCTGCAGCCGGCGCGCGCCGGCGAGGCCGGCTTCTCCGACGGCGCGGAACAGCGCAAGGCGCTGCACCCGGTCTACAACCAGTATGTGCGCACTGCGACCGATCCGGCTTACGACGCGGGCCGCGAAGACGAACAGATGTTGCTCAAGCCCCTGTTCGTCACCTCGTTCCTGATCGACGATTTTCTCGCCGACAACGCGTTCTTCGGTGCGCGCGCGGTGGTGCTCTCGAGCGCGTCGAGCAAGACCGCGTACGCAACCGCATTCCAGCTGTCGCGCCGGGGTGAGCCGGGCGCGCGCTGCGAGATCATAGGGCTGACTTCGCCCGGCAACGTTGCTTTCGTCGAAGGCCTGGGCTGCTATGACCGGGTGCTCGCTTACGATCAGATCGGGTCGCTGCCGGACGATCTCGCGCTTGCCTATGTCGACATGGCGGGCAACGCGCAATTGCGCAGCGCGTTGCATCATCGCTACGGCGACAGCATGAAATACAGCTGCGCCGTTGGCGGCACGCACTGGGACGCGCTCGGCGGCGCGGGCAAGCTGCCCGGCCCGCGACCGACGCTGTTCTTCGCTCCGGCGCAGATCAAAAAGCGTGCGCAGGACTGGGGTCAGGCCGGGCTGCAGCAGCGCCTGGCCGAAGCCTGGCTGAATTTTCTGGGGGCGTCCGGCGCGTGGATGCGGGTGATCCATGCGCGCGGACCGGCGGCAGTCGAACGCCTCTATCTCGAGGTGCTCGATGGCCGTGCAAAACCGGACGAAGGCCATGTGCTCACGCTGTTCGAGTAGAACCGCGTGCATGCATGGGCGCAGAGCGATCGCGGTTGCCGCGATCGGCGCATGACACTTGAGTGAGGGAGGGAGCGATGGATCTGGAACTGAAAGGCAAGGTAGCCATAGTCACCGGCGGCTCGCAAGGCATAGGCAGGGCGACGGCGATGCGGCTGGCGGCGGAGGGCGCAAGCGTGGTGATCGCGGCGCGCGGCCGGGAATTGCTGGATGAGGTCGCAGCCGAGATCCGCGCCGCCGGGGGCAAGGTTGCCGCGGTGCAGGCGGATGTCAGCCGCGCCGAAGATTGCGCCAGGCTGGTGGCCGACGCGGTCAAGGCGTTCGGCCGGCTCGACATCCTGGTGAACAACGCCGGCACCTCGGCCACCGGCGAATTCGAGTCCGTGACCGACGACATGTGGCAGACGGACTTCGAGCTGAAGCTGTTTGCGGCGATCCGGCTTGCACGCCTGGCAATCCCGCACATGAAGCAGCAGGGCGGGGGGCGCATCGTCAACATCACCAACATCGGCGCCAAGCAGCCGCGCGCGAAATCGATGCCGACCACGGTCACGCGCGCCGCGGGCCTCGCGTTTACCAAGGCGCTGTCAAAGGAATTC
>JAENXP010000101.1 GCA_016649475.1 Burkholderiales bacterium
CTGTAAGTTGACCGATGGTGTTGAAGCCCTGGTCCTTGAGCACCCTGATCCCTTCATCGAGGATCTCCTGGGTGCGTTTCTTCTCCTCTTCCAGCAACTCTTCGGGCAGAAAGCCCTCGGTCAGGAACAGGCTGGGCGGCATCCCGGCCACCGCCAATAGATGCGTTTCCGCCTTGATGAACTCCGCGATCTCGGCGCTTTCCAGCAGCGCCGAGCGTCCCTCGCGCGATCCGTTGAATGCCATCAGGATTTTCTTGTACATGGCTGCCTGCCCTCCTCCAAAAAGCATTGCGTCACAGGTTACGCTTGTTTGGCTCTATGTTGAGCCCTTCGCGTGCCTGAAGTATCGTCCCGGCCGCGTTTGCTGGCAAGCAGTTCGTGCCTGCTTTGTGCCTGCCGCCGCTGCCGGCGACGAGGATTCGGGGTAAAATCGCCGGCACTCCCCGCTGCATCAGATCGAAGCTGCCGCCGATAACCACACTCAGGAGATTGCACACATGCTGGATGCCTACATATACGATGGACTACGCTCTCCTTTCGGCCGGCACGCGGGCAAACTGGCCGCGGTGCGGCCGGACGATCTCGCCGCCGAGGTCATCGCAGCGGTGGTAAAAAAGGCCGGGCTCAAACCCGCCGAGATCAGCGACGTGCTGCTCGGCAATGTCAACCAGGCAGGCGAGGATTGCCGCAACGTCGCGCGGTTTGCCGCGCTGCTGGCCGGCCTGCCGCCGAGCACGCCGGGCGCGACCGTCAACCGCCTGTGCGCGAGCGGCCTGCAAGCCACCCTGGATGCCGCGCGCGCGATCAGTTGCGGCGAGGGCGAGCTATACATCGCCGGCGGCGTGGAGAGCATGTCGCGCGCGCCGTATGTGATCGGCAAATCAGAGTCCGCCTATTCGCGCGACGTAAAAATGTACGACACCACCATAGGCGCGCGCTTCATGAACCCGCGCTTCGCCAAACAGTATGGCACCCACTCGATGCCGGAAACCGGCGACAACGTAGCCAAGGACTTCAAGGTGTCGCGCGAACAGGCCGACATGTTCGCGCTCGCCTCCCAGCAGCGGTATGTGAAGGCGGAGGCCGAGGGCTTTTACAAAGGCGAAATTCACGCGATCACGCTGCCGACGAAAAAGAAAGATGCGCCGCCGGTCATGGTCGAGCTCGACGAGCACCCGCGCCGCGACGCCTCGATGGAATCGCTGGCCAGGCTGAAACCGCTGTTCGAAGGCGGCGTGGTGACCGCGGGCAACGCCTCCGGCGTGAACGACGGCGCCGCAGCGCTGGTGATCGCGAGCCGGCAATGGGGCGAGAAAAACGGCAAGAAACCGATGGTACGCATACTCTCGGGCGCATCGGCCGCGGTGGAGCCGCGCATCATGGGCGTAGGCCCCGCTTTCGCCATTCCGCTCGCCTGCGAGCGCGCCGGAATCAAGCTCTCCGACCTGGACATCATCGAAATCAACGAAGCCTTCGCCAGCCAGGTGCTCGCCTGCCTCAACGTGCTCAAGGTGGATGCCAAGGATCCGCGCGTCAACCCGAACGGCGGCGCGATCGCGATCGGCCACCCCCTGGGCGCCTCCGGCGCGCGGCTGGCGCTGACCGTGGCGCGCCAGCTCGAGCGCATGAACGGGCGCTATGCGGCGGTCAGTCTTTGCATAGGCGTAGGCCAGGGCCTGGCGATCATCATCGAACGCGTGTAAGCCGTGGCAGTCATGCGCCGCACGCCCCGATCCTCCTCTCTGTAAGAGCGCCCCATGGACAACGCCAAATGGACCTTCGGACTCACCATGATGATCGTCGGCATGGGCGGGACCTTTCTGACCCTGTGGATCCTCAGTCTGGTGATGGACCTGCTGAAGAAGGTCTTTCCACTCGTCGCCAAGACAGCTAGCCCGGACAAGAAATAATACGAAGGCTGTGGTCAGGCGCCCGGCCTGACCGGGGCTTACACCAAAGCGACGAAACCGCGCAGGCAGGGAAAACAAATGCTCGATACCGTATTGCAAGGCTTGTCCGGACTGGGTGCCGGTGCCGCTTTTCTGTTCACCTCAGGCGGGCCCAATGTGATCATGCTGCTGATCGCCGCGGTCCTGCTCTATCTGGGCGTGAAAAAGGAAGTCGAGCCGCTGCTGCTCGTGCCCATCGGCTTCGGCTGCATGCTGGTCAACATCCCCCTCTCCGATCTGATGGAAACCGGCGGATTGCTGCGGATACTCTACGACATGGGGATCTCGAACGAGCTGTTCCCCTTGCTCATTTTCGTCGGCATAGGGGCAATGATCGACTTCGGCGCGCTGCTGGAGAATCCGAAAATGCTGCTGTTCGGCGCGGCCGGGCAATTCGGCATCTTTCTGACGCTGCTGCTGGCCCTGGCCCTGGGCTTTCCGGCGCTCGAAGCCGTGAGCATCGCAGTCATCGGTGCCTGCGACGGACCTACCGCCATTTACGTAGCTTCGCAATACGCGCCGCAACTGCTGGCGCCGATCTCGGTGGCCGCGTATTCCTACATGGCCCTGGTCCCCATCATCCAGCCCCCCATCATGCGGGCTCTGACCACGCCCAAGGAGCGCGTGATCAAAATGGCGCCGATAAAACGCTCCGTTTCGACTCAGACCAAGCTTCTTTTCCCCATAGTCGTGACGCTCGTCACCGGACTGCTCGCGCCCAAGGGGCTGCCGCTCATGGGAACCATCATGCTCGGCAACTTCATGCGCGAATGCGGCGTGGTGGCGCGTCTGACCAAGGCGTCGGAGAACGAGATCGCCAACATCGTCACCCTGTTCCTAGGCCTGGCCATAGGCGGCACCATGGAGGGCCACGCCTTCCTCAAGCCGCAGACGCTGATGATTTTCGGCATGGGTTTCATCGCCATCTGCACCGATACCGTTGCCGGTGTGCTGTTTGGAAAACTCGTGTGCAAGCTGACCGGAGGCAAGGTCAATCCACTGATAGGCGCGGCGGGAATATCGGCATTTCCGATGGCGGCGAGGGTGGTGCAGACCCAGGGACAGCTATACGACAAGAAGAACCATCTGCTCATGCACGCGGCCGGCGTCAACACCGGCGGTCAGATCGGCTCGGTGGTGGCCGCCGCCGTCATGCTCTCGGTGCTAAAGGGGATGGGGCTGATTTAGCGCGACAAACCGGTTGCGCCCAGGCGCCGCAACCATGCGATCGGCAAAATGACCGATATCCGTCTCAACACCGACTGCGCCGCCGCCATCGGCTCCCGAGCGCGCGCGAACCCGCGTCCGTACAGCGGTTAACGTCGCGCTTATAAAGCCGCCTGAGCCGGTTCGACTGGAGGCAGAACCATATCGATCACCTCTCCGGCTACGGCAAGCCGTGCGCCCATGCGCGCCACCAAGCGGAAAGTGGAGCGCATCAGAGGGTCCATCGCCCCATTGTCCGGCATAAGAGCGGCAGCGGCCCCGGCACAAGCAATCCGGATCCGCACGTCCGCGCCGACCAACTCCGTCTGCACCAGAATGCGCTCGGGTGTGTGACCCAGCTCCTCGCCGTATTCCACGCACGACTGCAGCAAATTCATGATTGATTCCGTCATGTGGTCCGGAACGATGACTCGCGTCGGCAGCGCGGCGCCGGGTTGAAATTCGACAGTGGTCGCGCGAAAGCGCTTGTCGAAGCTCATGAAATCGCAAATGACGCTTACTATCTGATTCACGTCGACGGGCTCCGGCGTCTCGCTGCGAGCCGCCACGAAGTCCGACATGCGCCGCGTGATTGCCGCTATGCGCAAGGTCTGTTCCAGGATCAGATTCGGCTTGCAGGCGCACGAGCCGTCGCCTGCCTGCGGTTCCGCGCCGGACTCGGCCAACGCGGTGATCGTCGCCAGCGGATTGCCGATCTCGTGCGAAACCGTGGCCGCCAATGCCGCTAGTGCGGACATCTTCTCCCGGTGCCATCGATTCTCGCGTCTAAGCGAAAGTTCCTGTGCACGCACCTGGGTATCGATGATGCGCTGGCCGCGGCGAACGAGCAGCAGCAGCACGAAATACAGTACCGAAAGGAGCCCGCCGACGATCACGATCAGTTCGAGCGAGCTCTCCTCGACCTTGCTTTGGTTCCTCGCCGCATCCTGCTCAAGCTTTGCCGCGTTGACGGCTGATATGTTTGCCATTTGCGCAGCACCACTTTTGATTCTTTCCAGAAATGGCGTGACGTCCATGTAGATTTCGAAGACGCCTATGACCCTGGCGCCGCCCGGCGCGAACACCGGAACGTAGCTTTGGATGAGATCGCGGTTCTCCACCACGCCCTCGAAAGTGCTGAACGTGTCGCGATGCGTCAGTTCGCTTGAAGGCCGGCCGCCGGCCGCAATCCGCCAACCCGCGTTGTCGCGCCTGTCCTCGCCGATCTGATTGTGCTCAGAGGAGTACAAGGTGACGCCGCGCAGATCGTACACCTTGATCTTGAACACGGTACTCGCCCTCATCGTCTGTTCCATCTTCGCGTCCAGCGCCGGGAACTCGGAGATCGCCATGATCTTTTTTCCAACTTCGGCGTAGCACGCGCGCGCCGCGCTCGACCGGTCGGCGGCGGTGAGTGCATCGCGGCCCTTGCCGAGGCTGCTGCATTGATCGATCGCAACGCGCTCCGCTTTTGCGACAAATGGCGCGAAATGGGATTCCCACAACGCGTTAGAGAGCAGTCTGGTCAAGGAAATGTGCCCGGCTTCATGTGCGAGCAGCAGGTCCTGACGGGCCGCGCTTTCCTGTTGCCTGGCGAAATCGCTGTGCACCTGCGCGACGAAAATGCCTTGTTCGTGCTGAACCTGCTTAAAATACGCGATCTCCTGCCGCTCGAGCAGGAACAGCGCTACCCCGACGGCAAGAAACGCCGTCAAGCTCGTAAGCGTGAAGTATCGAAGCAGGCGAAACCCGCCTGCCTCAGTGTCTTGCGCGGCTGCGTTCTCGCCGGCCGGCCGAAATATTTCCGCGGTGTAGTGTTTCACGTCTCTTCCATCATGTGGCGCTTGGCTTCAGGTCAATGCATTTTCCAAGCTAGTTGTCGCATGGTACGCTGCGGCGTAGCTTCCCACGCTGTACTGGCGGTCATCCCGTCTGAATAAGAAGGCGGCCGAGCCGAATTACTTGCGGTGCCGCGTGTAAAGGGCTACCGACGTCACGATTTGCCGACTCCGACCGCGCGTGGTCGCCATCACACGCGCACGGCAACAACTCGCCTAGCTTTTGCGGCGGATGCGAATGATCGCAAGCTCCTTCGTGCGTCCAGGGCCTGCCACTATCTTGCCAGGCCCAATAGGTAATCTACCGCCGCTTTCACCTCGGCGTCGGCTAGCGCGGCGTTGCCGCCTTTGGCGGGCATGGCACCCTTGCCTTTGAGCGCACTCGCATAGACCGCATCGACACCGGCTTTTAGGCGCGGCGCCCAAGCGGCCTTGTCACCCGCCTTGGGAGCGCCCGCCACCCCGCTGCCGTGGCAGGCAATGCACCCGGCTTCGTAAATTTTCTTGCCGTCGGATATGGTCGGGGCTGGCGCTGCTGATTTCGCCGGCGTTGCGGCGGCGGGCTGCCCCGTCTGCGCAAAATTGGCTCCGGCGCTGTTGGCCATGACAACGACTGCACGCTCCAATTCCAGGTCGCTCAGGTCGGCGTTGCCGCCGCGCGGGGGCATCATCTTGCCCACACCCGCGATCGCGGCTTCCACCAACAATTTCTGCCCTTTTTTCAGCCGCGGAGCCCAGTCGCCTTTGTCACCGAATTTCGGCGCACCCGCCGCGCCAGCCGCATGGCAGGCGCTACACACCGAATTGTAGATCTCCTCACCGGCTCGGTCTGCGCGAGCCGGCGCGCTGCCGACCTCGGCAAATGCGACCTCACCCACCGGCTTCAGCCGCTTGGCGACAGCTTCGTGCGACATGGCGGGGCTGTCTTTGTCGACGCTGCGGATATTGGCCACGAACTGAGACAACAGTACGATTATGACGATAGGCACCAGAAACGCGAGCGCAACCACGGTGATCAGCTGCTTGGGCGTCTTGATTGGGCTGTCGTGCTCGATTTGGCTCATCTGAATCCCTCGTTACGTGGAACCTGAAAAGTTGCACGGCTGTATGGCGAACGCACTGCCGCATGAATACCGGACGCGTTTGACGCCAGCCACGCACACGGCGTTCGGACGATCGCGTGCTGCTTCATTTGCGCAATGTCCGGCTATACGCGATAACGTCGAGGATATCGCGGTCCGCAAGTATGCCGATGTAGGCGGGCATAGCATTCTTTCCGGCTTTGAGTGCGGAGAGCAACGCAAGATCAGGTTGCATCATCCGCTCGCCCCGCGCAAGATGCGGCGCCCCGGGCATTACGCTGATGCCGTTAGGGCCGTGACAGGAAGCACAATGGCGGGCATAAATCTGCGCCCCCTTGATGACATCGGCCGCGCCCGCGGGGACAGCCGCTGCCAGGCTCATGCCCCCGCCCAGCAGAAACAGCCCGAGATGACGCAACGCGGTCGCACGCCGAGTGGGTCCGTTTCCGCAGGCTGGGATAAATTGGCAATCCTGTTCGATGGTGTTCATCTCATTTTTTCTCCTTTGCTCGCACCACGCGCTTTTCCGCCACGCCCCGGGCAGCCCGCCCCCTGACTGCAAGGACCTCCGCCTGCTGCACGTCGACAGCCAGGCCGTAGGCGCCCGTCCGGTAAGCAGCCGCGAGACCCTCCAGCGCCGGCCAATAACCGGAGTCGGCAGCCAGGCGCACCCAACGCAAGGCCTCCGCGCTATTGCGCTGGGTTTCATCGAATCCGAGCGCGCCGTCCATATACGCCTGCGCGAGCGAATTGATCGCAGCGGCATGCCCTTTTCTCGCGGCGCGCGTTATCCACTTGCGCGCTTCAGCCGGATCACGCTTGACGCCTTCGCCCGTGGCATACATCGATCCCAGGCCGTATTCTCCATCCGGGTCGCCCTGCGCCGCCGCCTTGCGATAGTAGGCGACGGCCTCGTTGTCGAATTCGGCCTTATCCAATATGTAAGCGAGCAGCGATTGCGACGGCGCGTGGCCAGCGTCGGCTGATTTCCTGAGTAGCTCCATCGCGCCTACCACGTCACCGCCGCGATAGGCGTCAGCGCCCGATCGATAGTCGTCTTCCGGCGCGGCCCAGACTGCGCAGGCGTGCCATAGGAGCGGCAGCACAAGAATTGCCGAGAAGACTTTCAGGCTGTCCTTGACCCTTATTCGCATCGTGCATAGCTCCTGCACAAAAGTGGACTTGCGGCGCAGCGCACGCCCTAGCGCTCGCCGACCAACGAGCCGGACGATGCAACCGACAGCAGCCCATCGCGCTCCAGGCTTTCGATCTTGCGGTACAGGCTGGACAGTGCCACGC
>JAENXP010000444.1 GCA_016649475.1 Burkholderiales bacterium
ATCGACCACAGCACGCCGCAGGCCAATGATTTCGAGGCGCTCGCGCGCGACCACGCCGATGTGCGTTCGCTCGAACGCGACGATCTTGCGGATATCGTGCGCATCGACCGGCGCAACATGGGCCGCGACCGCGGCGCTTACATCGGCCGCGTGGTGGACGAAGCGCTGAACGATTCGGCCATACGCGTTTCGCTGGTGGCGCATCAGGATGGATCTGCGACCGGCTTTATCATGGCCGGCGTGGACTTCGGCGATTTCGGCCGCACCGAGCCTGTGGCGGTGATAGACCTCCTCGGCGTCGATCCGGGATTCACCGGCGCGGGTATCGGCTCCGCGCTGCTGTCGCAGCTGTTCGTCAACCTCGAGGCGCTGCGCGTGGAACGGGTCGCGACCGTGGTCGAGCGCGACAACTTCGGCCTGCTCGAGTTCTTTTACCGCGCCGGCTTCGCTTCCAGCCAGCGGCTGTCTTTTCTCAAGCGGCTCGCCTGAATCCTGGGGAGGCAGGGGCTGCCTCGCACCGACCGGTGCCGGCCGCCGCCGTGCTCAAGCTACATAGGCGGCAATCGCAATGAAATGCGCCGCACTGCCCCCGAGGACAAACAGATGCCATACCCCGTGAAAGTGGCGCACGCGTTCATCGAGCAGGTAAAAAAAGATGCCGCCGGTGTAGAGCAGCCCGCCCGCGAGTAGCCACGCCAGCCCGGGTGTCCCCAGCCCTGCGGCGAGCGGTCGCAACGCAGCCACGCCCATCCACCCCATGACGACGTAGATCAGGATCGACAGGCGGCGCGCGCCTTTGCCGAGCACGAATTCCTGGGCGATTCCCAGGGCAGCGAGGCCCCAGGCCAGGCCGAACAGCGTCCATCCCCAGGGTCCGCGCAGGGTGACCAGTGCGAACGGCGTGTAGGTGCCCGCAATGAGCAGATAAATGGAGCAGTGGTCGAGTTTGCGCAGGACCGCCTTGGCCCGTCCGCGCAGGCTGTGGTAAAGAGTTGAAGACCCGTAGAGCAGGAAAAGAGACAGGCCGTAGATGGCACAGCCGGTGATCTTCCAGGCATCGCCGCTGCGCGCGGCGAGGACCACCAGTACCGGCGCGCCGACAGCCGCGAGCACCGAGCCGGCAAGGTGGGTGTAGCTGTTGAGGCGTTCTCCGTGATACAAGGCGTACCCATCGTACCTGAGGAAGGGGCTGCCGAGCCGGCGCGCTGAGCGCGCCGCCGTCTCAATCCCGGATTCGAAAACTCAGCCGTGCATGCTGTTGTATTTGGCCATCAGTTCATCCTTGCTTTCGCGCACGTCCGGATTGGGGACGATGCAGTCGGCCGGGCACACCAGCATGCACTGCGGCTCGTCATGCGCGCCCACGCATTCGGTGCACAGCGCCGGATCGATGACATACGGGGTCGCGGCCGTAATAGCCTTGTTCGGGCAGGATTCGACGCATGCGTCGCAGTCGGTGCAGTCGTCGTTGATGAGTAGTGCCATGATGATTTCCTTTCAACAGTCGGTTGCGGAATCAGGCTGCGGCGCGTTGCTGCAGTTCGCGCAGCTTGCCATGTCTGAACGCTCCCCACAAGGCGGCGCCTATCGCGCCGGCGCTGATTGAGTCGGGATGGTTGACCACCGTCAGACCGGTAATCTTCTCGTTGACCAGTTCTTCCTGCACCGCCTGCAGCAGGCCGGCGTCCAGTGCCAGGCCGCCGGTGAGCAGCACCGTGTCCTTCATGATGCCGGTCACCTTGAGCAGCTTCACCAGGCGCGAGGCCATGGAGAGGTGGATGCCCTTGAGTATGTCGGGCGTGGGTATGCCGCGCGAGACCATGTTGATGACATCGGTCTCCGCCAGCACCGCGCAAATCGAGCTGATTTTCTCCGGCGTCTGCGCGGACTTGGACAGCGGGCCGATCTCCTCGACCGCGACGCCGAGATAGCGTGCGATGTTTTCCAGGAACTGTCCGGAGCCCGAAGCGCACTGGCTGGTCATCTTGTAGGCCAGCACCTTGCCGCGCTCGTCGACGTAGATGGCGCGGCCGTTGAGCGCGCCTATGTCCACCACGCCACGCACCTGCGGGTTGAGAAAAATGGCGCCGCGCGCGTGCGTGGTCATCGAATAGAAATGCCCGGTGGCGAACTTGACGTTCTCGCCCTCGCCGGTGGTGGCGACGTAATCGACATCGGCGGGCTTGAGCCCCGCCTCCTCGAGCACCTCGTCGTACCCGGCCTTCGCCAACTGTATATTGTCGCGCTTGCGGATGCGTTCCACGCGCCGCGCAAGCCACTCGCTCTCGCCGCCTTCGGTCCTGAACAGCGCAGTCTTGACGACGCCCGAGCCGATGTCGATACCGACGGAAATGGTCATACCCTAGCCTCCACAAGCTTGCCTTCCTCGACCACCGCGCGCCAGGCGAAAGTCGCGCCTCCGAGCGCACCGGTGTAGATCGAGTCGGGATCGATATTGAGCCTGACTTCGCCATAGTTTTCACGCACCAGGTCGTTCAGCGATTTCACCGCCGCTTCGTTCTTGGCAACGCCGCCGGTGAAGGTGAATTCGTCGCGCACGCCGCCCGAGCGCGCGAGGATGGACATGGCGCGCAGGATGATCGCCCGGTGCAGCCCGAGCATGATGTCTTCGCGCTTTTCGCCCAGAGACAGCCGGTCGCGCAGCTCTGCGCCGGCAAATACGGTGCAGGTGGAATTGATGCGCACGTTCTTGGTCGCCTTCATCGCCAGCGGCCCGAGTTCGTGCAGGCCCATGTTCATTTCGTCGGCGATGTAGCCGAGGTAACGCCCGCAGCCTGCGGCACAGCGGTCGTTCATCTGGAAGCTCTCGACGATGCCGTGCTTGTCCACCTGGATCGCCTTGGTATCCTGGCCGCCGATGTCGAGCACCGTGGCCGTCTTCGGGTACATCACGTGCGCACCCAGGCCGTGGCACAGGATCTCGGAGCGGATGTGCTCCTTTGAGAAGGGCAGGCGCGCGCGGCCGTAGCCGGTGCCGATCACGTAGCTTTCCTCGAGTTCCGTGTCGAGCACGCTCTTGATCGGCGCGCGGATGGCGTCTGCCCGGTTCGCCGTTTCAGGCATGCCTCTGAAAGTGCGCTCCAGCGCGCTCATCAGATTGGTGGTCATGGCATCGGCGTAGACGCGGTTTTCCACCTCGATGATCGAGCGGTCGAACACGTTGAGCACCATGTCGTAGCGTATGCCCATCTCCTTCGCCACCGTCTCGCCGATGGCGAGGTAGCGGCTGCCGGCGATGTCGCGGAAGAAATCCGACTTGCGTTTCGCGCCCGGCGCGAACAGCCCCGGC
>JAENXP010000236.1 GCA_016649475.1 Burkholderiales bacterium
ACGAAGGCCGCGATGGAGGACTTCATGTCGGCGGCGCCGCGGCCATAGAGCTTGCCTTCGCGCAGGCTGGGTTCGAACGGGTCGCTCTGCCACTGCTCCAGCGGGCCGGTAGGCACCACGTCGGTGTGTCCGGCAAAGCAAATCAAGGGCTTGGCCTGGCCGTGGCGTGCCCACAGATTGTTCACCTCACCGCAGCGCATGCTCTCCAGGGTGAAACCCAGCGGCTTGAGCCGCCGGGCGACAATATCCTGGCAGCCGGCGTCGTCCGGCGTGACCGAACGCTGGCGTACTAGCTGCTGCAGAAGATCCAGGGTGGCTGAGCTCATCAAACACTAATCGGGAATGAATGCGGGCAGGCGTTCAAAGTGAAATCCTGCGGTCAATGGGCGCAAGCTCAGGCGCGCCCGCAGCTATTGCGTCGGCTCGTCGGCGATGATCTTGAAGTCCTCCAAGGAGCCGGTGGCCTCCGGCTTGAATGCCTCTTCTGGTTCTTTTTGCGCCATGGCGGCCGTGGCAGCGCCGCCGTCGCCCTCGGACTGGTTCATCAGCCACATCAGGTTGGTGGCGGAATCGGCGTTGCCCAGCGCCTCCTCCTTGCTGATCACGCCTTCCTTGTACATTTTGAACAGCGCCTGCTCAAAGGTTTGCGAGCCGGGTGTCATGCTCTTTTCCATCGCGTCCTTGATTTCGCTGATCGCCCCCTTGTCGATGAGTTCGGCGGTGTAGCGCGTGTTGAGCAACACTTCCACCGCCGCGGCGCGCCCGCCCCTCAGTGTTTTGATCAGGCGCTGCGATATCACCGCCCTGAGGGTCGCCGCCAGATCCTGCAACAGCGACGGCCGGTTTTCCAGAGGATAGAAGCTGATGACGCGGTTCATCGCATGGTAGCTGTTGTTGGCATGCAGGGTCGCCAGGCAGAGGTGGCCGGACTGGGCGTAAGCGATTGCCGCGGCCATGGTGTCTTTGTCGCGGATCTCGCCGATCAGGATGCAGTCGGGCGCCTGCCGCAGCGCGTTCTTCAGGGCGACCTTGAAGTCGAGCGTGTCGGTGCCGACTTCCCGCTGGTTGACGATGCATTTCTTGTTGGTGAAAATGAATTCCACCGGGTCCTCGAGGGTCAGGATATGTCCGGACTTGGTGGCGTTCCTGAGATCGAGCATGGCTGCGAGCGTGGTCGACTTGCCCGAACCGGTAGCGCCGACCATCAGGATCAGGCCGCGCTTCTCCATGATCACTTCCCTCAACACCGGCGGGACGCCCAGCGTCTCGATATTGGGCACCACGCCGGGGATATAGCGCACCACCACCGCCGGCTCGGTCTTTTGACGAAAAGCGCTGATGCGAAAGGTGCCGACGCCGGGAAGCGGAAAGGCGGTATTTAACTCCAGCGTCTCCTCGAATTCCATTTTTTGCTTGTCGGTCAGTACCTCGGACAGCAGACTGAGTACGTTCTCCCCGTCCATTATTTGCTGATTGATCGGCATGGCGGTGCCGTTGATCTTGATATTGATGGGCGAACCGACTGAAAGGAAAATGTCGGAGGCTTTTTTCTCCGCCATCAACTGGAACAGACGTTTCATCGCAGACATTGACTTTCTCCCTTTAACGGTCCGCGCGCGGACCCGGTGGGGCGCAGGGGCCCAAACCGGCTTTGCGCGCGTGCGCTTCCATCATCCGTCGCGTGCAGTTCCTTGATGCTGGTCTTATCCCCGGTCCTGGCATCCACGCGCTTGACCATGGCCGCGCAGTACAGGCTATATTTTCCATCAGGCGAAGGCAGATTGCCAGACATTACCACCTACATTACCACCGATGAAGATTCTGGCAGATTGCCTGTTCGGATTCTTGTCAATTGGTATTCGACGATGATTCGAAGCGCTGTAGATCCACCTCAGACTGGGGCTTCCAGCCTTTCTTGCGATGTTCCGCCACCACGGTGGTGAAAATGCCGCCGCGCACATAGAATTTCGCGCTCAAGCGCATGAATCGCGGGCGCGTGGCGCCGGCCAGATCATCGAGAATGCGATTGGTGACCGCCTCATGGAAGGCACCCTGGCTGCGGTAGGACCAGATATACAGCTTGAGGCTTTTCAGTTCCAGGCATTTGCGCTCGGGGATATAGTCCAGCACCAAGCGCGCGAAATCCGGCTGCCCGGTAAGGGGGCAAAGGCAGGTAAATTCCGGAATCTCCATATGGATCAGATAGTCCCGCTCGGGACTGGGATTGACGAAGGTACTCGGTTTGATGCTGGGTTTGGCGGGCATGCGGCGCTCGGAAAACAAAGTTAAGATGGTATTATATCGGTTGCCAACAAACCGAATAAAACCGGTCGAAAACCGGTTTTCTGAAGAAAAAACTCCTGTGCGCCTTACTCAAATCAAGTTAGTCGGATTCAAGTCTTTCGTCGATCCCACCTCCATCGCCGTACCGGGACAGCTCGTCGGCATCGTCGGACCCAACGGTTGCGGGAAATCCAATGTGATCGACGCGGTGCGGTGGGTGCTGGGCGAGTCGCGCGCCTCGGCCCTGCGCGGCGATTCCATGCAGGACGTCATTTTCAACGGCTCGGCGCAGCGAAAACCGGTGGCGCGCGCCAGTGTCGAGCTGACCTTCGACAACAGCCTGGGCAAGGCCGCTGGCCAGTGGTCGCAGTATGCGGAAATCTCGGTCAAACGGGTGCTGACGCGCGAAGGCGAGTCGCTGTATTACATCAACAACAGCCATGTGCGCCGGCGTGATATTCAAGATATTTTCATGGGCACCGGCCTGGGGCCGCGCGCCTACGCCATCATCGAACAGGGAATGATCTCGCGCATCATCGAGGCCAAGCCGGAAGAGCTGCGCGTGTTCCTGGAGGAAGCGGCGGGCATCTCCAAGTATAAGGAGCGGCGCCGCGAGACCGAACACCGGCTGCATGACACGCGCGAAAACCTGTCGCGGGTGGCCGACATCTGCGAGGAACTGGCGCTGCAGATCGACAAGCTCGAGGCGCAGGCCAAAGTTGCCATGCAGTTCAAGGAGCTGCAAGGCGACATGCAGCGCAAGCAGAACCTGATGTGGCTGTTGCGCAAGACCGAAGCCGACAACGAGGCACAGCGCCATGCGCGCGAAATCGACAGGGCCGCGAACGAGCTGGAAGCGGAGACTGCACGCCTGCGCGAGATCGAGAAACGCCTGGAAGAAGTGCGCAGCGCACATTACCAGGCGGGCGACGCGCTCGGCAACGCGCAGGGCGAACTCTATGCCGCCAACACCGAAGTGCAGCGGCTTGAAACCGAGATTCGCTATATCGGCGAGAGCCGCGCCCGTCTTGAAAGCCAGATCGCGCAACTCACCGGACAAAGCGAACAATGGCAGCAGCAGGCGGGCGAACTGAACGGTGCACTCGCCATGTGGCAGGGGCGGCAGGGCGGCGCCGTGCAAAGGCTGCAGGAGGCGCGCGAGCGGGTGACGGCGGAATCGGCCAAGCTTCCCGAGGCTGATCAGGCTTTCCGCGCCGCACAGGCCAGGCTGGCCGAGGAACGTACCGGCCTGTCCCAGACCGAGCAGGCGCTCAAGATCGAGCAGACGCATATCAACCATGCGGAAAGGACGCTGCAGGGCCTGGGGCAGCGGCATGAGCGCCTGATTGCCGAACACGAAGGCCTGGCTCGGCCGGATGCCGCCGCGATCGAGGACCAGCAGCGCCAGATTGCCGAACTGGCGGAAGAGCTGGCGCGCAAGGATGCGCAGCTTGCCACTCAGCTGGAGCAGCTGCCTGGCCTGGAAAATGCGCGCAGGACGGCGCAGGAAAAACTCGACGCGCAGCAGCGCGAGCAGGCCGGGCTCGAATCGCGCCTGGCGACGCTGAAACAGGTGCAGGACCAGGTAGAGAGCAACGCCCAGATCCACGAATGGCTGATCAAACACCGGCTGGATGCGCTGCCGCGCCTGTGGCAGCAGGTACGGGTGGAGGCTGGATGGGAGACCGCGTTCGAAGCGGTGCTGCGAGAAAAATTGCACGCTGTGGAAGCGGCACAGCCCGAACTGCTGCAGGGTATGTTCGAAGACGCGCCGCCGGCGAAACTGAGTGTCTATACCGCCACGGCGGCGGTCCCGGACCCGGCGCTGGAAGGCATGCGGCCTCTTGCATCCCTGCTCGGAATCCACGACGAAGCCGTGCGCGGGGTCATGCAGGATTGGCTGCACGGGGTGTATGCGGTCGAAGGCCCGCCCGGTGCCGGCGACAGACAATTGCTGCCGCCCGGGGTGATCCTGGTGAGTCGCGAGGGGCATCAGTTCTCGCGCAGCGCGGTCAGCTTCCATGCCGCCGACCCGGGAGATACCGGCATACTCGCTCGCCAGCGCGAAATCGAGGACCTCGGCGCCCAGTTGCGCTTGCGCGAGGAGACCTTGCGCCAGGCGCGCACCGAACAACATGTGGTCGAGGCCGCGCTCGGCGGCCACAACCAGCGACTGGCGACGCAGCGGCAGGAAGCGGCGAGCCTGAAGCAGCGGGTACATGAGCAGCAGATGGAGAACCTCAGGCTTTCGCAGGGGCTGGAGCGTTTTCGGGAGCGCAGCCGGCAGATTCAGCTCGAGTTGGATGAAATCGCGCGTCAGCAGGAGGTCGAGCACGCCAGTCAGGCAGCAGCCGAGGCCAGTCTGGCCAGCCATCTGCAAATCATGGATGTGGCGGCGGCCCAGGTTCATCTTGCCGAGCAGGCGTACAGGCAAGCCGAGGACGCGCTGAATGGCGCAAGGCAGGCGCTGCAGCAAAGCGAGCACGAAGAGCAAGAAGCGGTGTTTTACGAAAAAGAATGTTCTTCTAAAATCAATGAAATAAAATCATCACTTCAAGTAATACTAGAGCAATCTGGCGCGGCCGCACAGCAACTCGGACAGCTGAAGTCCGATCTGGCGGCGCAACAGGACGAGGGCCTGAAGCAACGCCTGCAGGTCCAGCTCGAACTAAGGGTACAGCGCGAGCAGGCGCTGGGCGCTGCCCGCTCGCTGCAAGAGGAGCTGGCCCAGGGCCTGCGCAGTTCAGAGGAGGAGCGGCTGGTATGTGAGCAAAAGCTGGAGCCGCTCAGGAACCGCATCAACGAGCTGCGTCTGAAGGAGCAGGCAGCGCGCCTCAATAAGGAACAGTACGCCAATCAACTGTTCGAGGCCGGCGCCGACGAAG
>JAENXP010000783.1 GCA_016649475.1 Burkholderiales bacterium
GTACATGACCAGGTAGGCAGCCCCGGTGTAATAGGTCGCGTGATCGTGCAGTAGACCGAGGACCATAAGATACGGCCCGCCGGTGCAGGGAAACTCGCATATGCCGACGAGTACACCTAGCGCCACCGCAGTGGGCACCGACGCTTTCTCCATCAGCACCGCAATTTTTTGGTGTGCGGCATGGGGGATGCCCAGTTTCAGCGGGAAGGCGGGAAAGAACTCCTTGGTAATGTTGATCAAGCCGAGCACGATCAGCAGCGAAGCGCCGACCTTGGCCATGAAATGCGGCGTATCGAATATGTGCAGCGTTTGCAACAAGCCCAGACCGATCAGCAGATACACCAGGAAAATACCCAGGATGTAGGCGCTGCCTATTGCCAGGACACTCGACCGAATCTTGCCGATGCTCAGCAGGAAGGCGATGGTCAGCAGGAGTATCGAAAACGCGCAGGGATTGATGCTGTCGATGAGTGCCGCCACTCCGATGAGTGGCAGCAGCCATTTTCCGCCTTCGCTCAGATTCCACAGCGCGGTGGTGCCGATGTTCTCGAGCCGGAACACAAACACCAGCCCGAACAGCAGCAGGGTACCCGCGACTAGAAATGAGAGCTTTTTTGTCATGGGAATTACGGCGAAACGAGAGCCGCGAACTCGAGCTCCAGCGGCTGTCCGCCGTTGTTTTCCAACGTCACGACGCGCTCAATCGGGCCGACTCCGGCGGGGCCATGCGCAGCCGGGTCAAAGACCACCTCGACAAAAGCCTGCTCGCCTGGTTTGATCGGCACGTTGATCGTCGGTATCGGGGTATGGCCGGGCATTCCAAAGGCTTCGCCTGCTTTTCCGTCTTTCACCAGCGCCGCCGTGGTGCACATGCACGAGGTGTACAGCTTGCGGATGAGCACCGGCTCGGTGCCGGCATTGGTGATCGGGTAGCGATGTTTGACCTTTCCACTGGCCATCGAGATCGGGCCGAAGCTGAATTTTGTTTGCGTCGCGGTCAGTCGGCTGCTCGAATTGCTGGCGGCGCTGGCCCGCACCAACTCGACTGCCGTAGGCGAGTTCGTGGCCGGCCCTGGCCTGGCGGCGACGACCAGGCCGCCTAGGACCAGGATCAGGGCGCCGGCGCCGACGGCGAATTTCGTTTTCCCGGAGAACCCCGATTTGACCGCGTGGTGCCTGGCGGTCTTCCTCATTGAAGCGCCTGATTTCATTGTTGCGGATTTGCTCATGTCATCTCCTCATTGAAATAGATTGTCGATTGGGTCAGGCGACCGATCACGCGCGGCAGCGCCGTCGCAAGCTCCATCGCATAATGCCTGTGCTTGACTGTGCTCATCACCGGGTGCTAGCCGCGTTAATCCGGTGCACCTCGTCGAGATGGATACGGATCAGGTCGCGGCGCAATACCGGATCGCCCGTGTCAGCCAGGCCTTGCGCCTGGCTTTTGAGGGCGAGAACCCGAACGCGCGCTTGATTCATTTCAGCTCCCCTCGGATCGCTCGCGTCGATGGAAGCCGCGGCATCGCTCTGCAGTGCTGTGTTTGAGGTGATATTTCGGTCCGGTGAGGAGGTGAAAGCGATAGCAGCGGGAATGGTCGCAATGAACAAAATGGCAGCAGCCAATCTGTACTTGTCACTGAAACGGGGAAAGAATGCCGGCGTGCGCTGACGATAGTTTCCATATTCTTCGCCGAATTCCGCCAAGGCATCCTGCTCCTCGCGCAGTGCCAGCCGCGCGTACATGAACACCAGGA
>JAENXP010000136.1 GCA_016649475.1 Burkholderiales bacterium
CGCGAGGCAAAGATTGACGACTCGAATCCCTGTTATGCAATAGACATGCGCAAGTGCATCCTGTGCGGATTGTGCGTGCGCGCCTGCAACGAGGTGCAGCATCTGGGCGCCATTGATCTGGTGCAGCGCGGTTACGCCAGTGCGGTCGAACCGTTCGGCGGGGGGGCGATCCGGGATTCCATCTGCGAGTCCTGTGGAGAGTGCGTGGAACGCTGTCCCACCGGCGCGCTCACTACACGAAATTACCTGAGTCCGGAGCACGAGGTGTCGACCGTGTGTCCCTACTGCGGCACCGGCTGCCGGATTCTTCTGGGCGCACGCGGCGATACCGTCGTGAGCGCGCGCGGCGACCACGACGCGCCGGTGTCGCGCGGACGCCTTTGCGTAAAAGGACGGTTCGGATCCTTCGAATTCATTTCCAGCCCCGAACGACTCAGGACGCCGCTCATCCGGACCTCCGACGGTTTTCGCGAGGCCAGCTGGGAGGAGGCGCTCGGCCTCATCGCGCGCGAGTTCGGGAAACACCGGGGCGACACCTTCGCCGGCCTCGCCTCGGCCAAGGTCACCAACGAAGACAACTATGTGTTCCAGAAATTCGTGCGCGCGGCGATGGGAACCAACAACGTCGACCACTGCGCGCGCCTGTGCCACTCCTCTACGGTCGCCGGGCTGGCTTTGTCGTTCGGTTCGGGGGCGATGACCAACCCCATCGACGATTTTCTGCAGGCAGACGTCATCCTCGTCACCGGCTCGAACACCACCGAGAACCATCCGATCATCGGACTCAAGATACGCGAGGCAGTCGCGCGCGGGGCGAAGCTCGTGCTGTTCGACCCGCGTCAGATCCAGCTGAGCGAAATCGCGACCGTCTGGGCGCGGCAAAAGCCGGGGACCGACGTCGCCTGGATCAACGGGCTCATGCACGTCATCCTGCGCGAGGGGCTGGCGGATACTGAATTCATCGGGTCCCGTACCGAAGGCTACGCGCAAGTGGAGAAATGCGTGGCGTGGTACACGCCGGAGAGGGTGGCGCAGATCACCGGGGTTGCGGCCGAACTCATCGTCGATGCGGCGCGTCTTTACGCCACGGCTGAACGCGCCTCCATCGTGTACTCGATGGGCATTACTCAGCACACGACCGGCGTCGACAACGTGCGCTCGCTGGCGAATCTGGCCATGATGACCGGGCAGATCGGCCGGCCCGGTACCGGCGTCAATCCCTTGCGCGGGCAGAACAATGTGCAGGGCGCCTGCGACATGGGCGCGCTGCCCGATGTGTATTCGGGCTACCAGAAGGTCGCCGATCCCGCCGCGCGCGCAAAGTTTGAAAAGGCCTGGGGCACCACGCTTCCGCACCGGCCAGGTCAGATGGTGACGCAGATGTTTCCCGCGGTGCTCGAGGGGAAAATCAAGGCAATGTACGTCATGGGCGAGAATCCCGTGCTCTCCGACGCGGACGTCACCCATGTAGTGGAGGCGCTGGAGAAACTCGAATTCCTCGTGGTTCAGGATATCTTCCTGACGGAGACCGCAAAGCTTGCGCACGTCGTGCTGCCGGCCTCCTCCTATGCCGAGCGCGACGGGACCTACGCCAATACCGAGCGCCGCGTGCAATTGACGCGGCCGGTCGTGCCGCCGCCCGGGCAGGCCCGCCGCGACTGGGAGATCATCTGCGACATTGCCACGGCAGTCGGTCACCCGATGCACTATGCGTCGACTGCGGCGGTGGATGCCGAGATGCGCGCACTCACGCCGCAGTACGCGGGGATTTCGCATGAGCGGCTCGCAGCGGGTGCGCAACTCTGCTGGCCGTGTCCGAACGAAGATCACCCGGGAACGCCGATCCTGCACCGCGAAACTTTTTCCCGCGGCTTGGGACAGTTCCATCCGGTCGAGCACAAGCCGGCGGCAGAAGAGGTGGATACTGAGTACCCTATCGTGCTGACCACCGGCCGCATGCTGGAGCACTACCATACGGGGACGATGACCCGGCGCAGCAAGGGGCTGCACGGTCTGGTTTCCGGGCCTTTCGTCGAGGTCAACGGCGCCGATGCGAAGAAATTCAAGGTAAGCGACGGAGATCGCGTGAAAGTGACTTCGCGCCGCGGTTCGATCGAGCTTCCGGCAAAGGTGGGGAGCAGGGTCGACGCGGGTGTTCTGTTCATCCCGTTTCATTTCTGGGAGGCCGCGGCGAACGTGCTTACCAACCCGGCCTACGACCCAAGCGCTCGGATTCCCGAGTTCAAGGTTTGCGCGGTGCGGCTGGAGCGCGCGGCTAAAATCAGCGGAAGGTAGGAAGGTTTAGCTCACATTGTGAAACTCATCTTCGGATGCGCCGATTCTTCGGGGCGGCAATGGTGCCGATTGGCTGGGCAAAGGAAGTGGCCTCAGGGTCGAGCACCGACACCGGCAGCGCGCATTTGTTCGAAGGGGTTCTTGCCCCAAGATGAAGCGGCTTAGCTATTCGGCGGAGCAATCGAATGCGGCGACGACGCGGCGAAAGCCACCAGCGCGGTATCCTCCGCCTCGATGTCGCGCTTTAGCCAGCTGTCGAGGACAACGAGCAATGTGATAAATTCCGACGCGTCGCTTGCATCGTATGACACCTTGAAAGCTTGTACGTCGCTCAGCATGGCATCGTGAACGGTTTTGTGTTCCTTCGCCCGCGGGTACTGAAGGCGATCCATTAATTCCTCTTCATGACCAAAATGAATACGTGCCTGCTCGATGAATTGCGCAAGTATATCGCTGCAGAATTCCTTTGGCGCGTTCCTCTCCATGCTGTCGGCCAGCTCATTTATCAGGCTCATGAGCCTCTTGTGCCCCTGATCCATGCCGGCGTTTCCAGTGGCATACTTTTCGTCCCAACCTATCCACTTCATTGCGATTTTCCTCGGCAGGCAGTGCGCTCACACATTTCAGGAACACAAGCTCGTTAACTTTAGGTTGGTGAAGATCGCGCCGCAGCGCTTTTTTGATCGTCGCATCATCGGTGGTGCCTTGCCCTGACCGCGCCCGTCGTTGGTGATGTAATGCCTAACGCCGAGCAGGCGCGATGACATATTGCCCGTAATCAAATGCAATTTTACAGGCATTGAATGCGGATGACCTCGTCGTGCGACCAGGTGAGGCGGCAATCCGCCATTTGCCCCTTGCCATTCGGCAAGTGCCTGGCAAATCATTGCATACTGAAACAGCAGCCAAACCGCGCTTCACCAGAGTCGCAAAACTGCTGTCCGTTTCGTGCCCTCATGACCGGTCGAAAAAACTCGTCAAATCAAAGACGCGAGTCGGATGCGCGAATTTCAGCAACTGTCTAATTCTGCCCGACTTTACGATGGCGCATTTCCTCGATTTTCATCTCTAACTCTATGTTATAACGCTCCATTTCTTGAAGCAACCGGCGCGTGTCGTTACCGCAGCGTGATACCGCGCTTCGAATATGCTCAGCCACCCGCTCCACGGCGCGGCGCCGAAATTCATTGGATAAGGAATTCGGCACATTGTCTGACATCATGGCTTGGTCTCCTAATAAGACAACTAGAGCAAACATCAAATTTTGACCCCCAGTGCCTTCATCCCGGGCCGTTTCCTCCTCGTGGCGGAGCAAGACGCAATTGCGCCGCTCGCGGGCGGGGAGCACCCCTTGGGGGGCGCGCGGACTCAGGGTCCATTTGCGTCTGGGGCGTCAAAGGGATCACACTAGACCTGTTGTGCAGGTTACTAGGGGGAAAACCGGCTGTCATTACTCGGATAACCCCATTCTTCTGCCGTAAAACACTACCTTGGTAGCGGATGAGATTGAATGTTGCTGCGCAAGCGCAATTGCTATCGTGCGCGAATACCGCGATGCGCTCGTCGTAGGCTGTCGGGGGCGCTCAAACCAATGAGCACACAATGCCTTATCCCGCGTCGGATCAGCGATCGACGGCAATTGTCTGCGCCAGGTTCTGCCCGCCGGATTGGGTGAATTCGACTTCCACCTTGGTTCCATTCACCAGGGATCCGCCCTGTGGAACGACGCCGTTGATCTGGATGGGGAGGCCGTTGACTTCGAAGGCCGTCGAAGTGACGTTGTAGGCGAGCCCCTTCGTCTCCAGTTCGCCGCCGGATGACGCGCTTATCGTTTTGAAGAACACGCCGTAGGCGACGATGTCGCCGGTGCCTTTTTCCGCCTCGATCTCCACACTGGCGCCGTCGACCAACTGCGCCGCGCTGCCATTGGCGTAGACGACATTTGGCGCCAGTCTTGCCACGACGCTCGCGCCGTCATCGTCCTGCGATCCGGACAGCACGAAGGAGCCACTCGCGGTATCCAACTGGCTTACGGTTCCCCGGTAATTCACCGTCCCCCCCGATGGCGCACCGCCCGGTGCGAATACGGTCGCGGCGCTTACTACGTTGCTGTTGGCGCTGCTCACGCTGCCGCTGATCTCGACGTAGATGCCGTTGCGCAGGCTTGCCCCCGAGGCGGCGCCGAGCAGTTGCGCCTGCGTAGCGTCCACGGGTACGCCGCGAACGAGGAAGCGTTCCAGATTCACGAAATCGGTGATGGTTCCCTTTAGCGTCAACTGGGCCGGTTGCGTGGCGTAGGCGCGAATGCTGCTGGCCACCAGCGCGCTGCCGCGCGCATCGGCTTGGCCCTGCACCACGACATATTCGCCGGGCGTAAGGCTGGACACCACCGATGCCAGCGCGCCTGCGCTGGCATCGATCGCGATGCCCGAAACCTGGAACTGCGCGCCCGACAGCCTGTACACGATTCCGCTCACCTGCACCTGTCCGGTGGTTCCCGACAAAGTCCGGGCTCTGATCACGACCGCGCGTAGCTCGCCATTGGCGCCCAACGCCGTATTGCTCCAGACATTGACCCATAATCCGTTCGTCAGCCCCGTCCCGCTTGGCAGAACGCTGGTGGAGGCGCTAATCTGCACGGTAGTAGTACCGAGTTGGAAGGTACCGGCTGCAACATTCAGATTGGCTACCGTCCCGCTCAATCGATTGACCGTGCTGTCGCCTGGCTGCTGTTCAATCAGCGTCGCCTGAACGTATGCCTGCTGGCTGTTCGCATCGACGCCATAGGCGCCATGAACCGCGACCTGCATGCCCGAAGTCAGACTGGAGTAGCCGCTCAGACCCGAGAAATAGGTGAGAGGTCCGGCTGCGGCACTGCCATTGACGCGCACCGTCATGCCATTGACGACGAATTGGCTGGCGCCCACTTGACTTACCGCGCCCACCAGCGCCGGTTCGATGATCACGCTGGCCGGATTGCCCTGCGCATCGAGCTGCAGCTGCACCTGATTGCCCAGCCCCACTGCCGCCGAAGATGTTTCGGCTGCTTCACTTTGGTCGCTGCCGGCGAAATACTGCGGCGTGGCGCTGCTGTATGCCTTGCCGTCCACCACCAGGCTGCCGAAGCCGGTAATCGCGCCGAAAACGATGCCGGTCCCGCCGGTCCCCACGCCGCCGCTGCTCGAAGCCAGCCCGGCGGTGCCCCCGCTGCCTACGCCGCCGCAAGCGCTCAGCACGAGGACCAGCAAGGCGCACAGCGCCGCAGCTTTCCGTTCAATCAGTCTCATCTTGTTCTCTCTCCTGCGCCGAGTCTCCGGCTGAATCCCTGGACTGGAGGTCCTGCTCCCAGTAATACGCTCCGAAGCGCGCGCGGTAGGTCGCGTCGCCCCGATTTCGGTCGGCCGCGTAGCGGCGGCTCGCCTCGGCAATCATTTCGTTTCTGGCCTGAGACCAGAGCCTGCGCGCGAGCTCTCCCAGATGCTGCGCCGACTCGCGCGTGATGCCCTCGACGAAAACGCTTTGCTCCAGACGCGGCGCTCCGTGCAACAGATTGCCGACAGCGGCGCTCGCATGATCGGACAGGTTTCCGGCAAACAAGTCGAAGAGTTCGCGCGAGCCCGCAGGCGGGACAAAGCCCTCGCGATTGGGCACGACAAACTCCTCGCCCTTGCGCGCTTCGATATTGACCAGGCCGAGGCGGATGAGCTCGGTCAGCACCGTGTAGGGGTGCACATCCTGGGTGACGCTGCGCGCGAGGGTATCGAATGACGGAACGGCACCGAGCCGCGGCAGGGGTTTGGGTCGCTTGCGCCGGTCGCGGTAGAGCGGATCCTGAACCCAACGCGCATACACCTGGGAACTCACCGAGACCCCCTGCGCGACGCGCGCACCCAGCCTGTTTTCGCGCCATTCGCGTACATCCTTGCGGTGCACGCCGCTCAACATGCTGATCGCCGAATTGGTGTCTGGCTGCCCGCCGCGCAGCAACTCCAAGCGCGCCTGTTCGACGAACAGCATCTTGAGTTCCGCAACCAGCCTGGCGTAATCGAGCCCGCTTGCCAGCAGGAGCCGCACCAGCGGCGCGAGCACACTCCCCAGAGCGCGCAGAACCTCCTCGGCTGGAGGCGCCGCATGCTCGGGCGGACGGTTGGTCGGCAGATGTCGGGGTGGTCGGCCCATGTCGGTTAAAGGAGGTTTGATCCAGGACGGTGCATGTTCATTCGGGCGGTTTCGCGGAGTCTATCACACAATGCGGCTATTGCATGGGATGTTTTCTGTCTCTTATACACA
>JAENXP010000343.1 GCA_016649475.1 Burkholderiales bacterium
GATAAGGGGAAAGCGTTCTACAACTCCCCTGAATATCAGTCGGCGATCAAGGCGCGCAAAGGCGCGGCGAATATGAAAATGCTGCTGGTGCAGGGCGTCTAAGGGAAGCAGACATTCAGTGATCGGGCAATTCGACGGTCTTGAACTCGCCGGGCAACACCACTTCCAGCAACTCCAGATCGTCGGAATGCCCCAGCTCCCGATGCCGGATGCCCGGGGGCTGATGTGCGCAGGAACCTGCCTCGAGCAGCACCTCGCCTACACCTTCGTAGTCGAATTTGATCCATCCCTTCAGGACATAGACCAGTTGGAAGTCGGTCTCGTGCCAGTGGGTCTTGGCGACGAACTCGCCGCCGGGCCGCGCGCGTATGACATGGGCCACGGCCTTGCCCGCGGTCGCTTCCTTGACGCCGAGGTCGCGGTATTCGAAGAAGGCACGCAGGCCCTCGGCCTTGAATTCGCTTCCTTTAAGGTGGCTGACACTGAATTTGCGTTTGGACATTCCCCCCCCTGTTTCTGCGCGAGTTTCCACTAAAAAAAAGGGCGCCGCAGCGCCCCTTTGTCGACTACGTGGCCGACTATTTCTTGGCCGCAGCCATGGGCGCGCCGCCCTTGGCCTGGCCCTTCTTGTAAGACTCGACCGCCAGGTCCTGCGCCTTGGCCAGCGCAGCCGCGCCTTTCTTCGCTCCTTCGGCCTTTTTCACACTGGCTTCGGCAGCCTTGGCCTTGGCCGCATCGTCCATGGGCTCGACGGGTATCTTGGCCTGAGCCAGCCCCGCGCTCAACGCAAAAACCAGCGCGCCCGCGACAAACAATTTTCCGGTTCTCATTTCTGCCTCCCGATTAGTGTTGAACCTGTGGCGGAGCGGTCGTGGTGGTCGCCGCCGCGCCGGTCTCGCCCGACGGCAACGCGCGCCGGCCGGCCTTGACGTCCTCGTACCAGTACTGCGCGTGCTCGCGTGCCCAGGTCTCGTCCACATAGCCGTCGCGCATCGCCTCGTAGGCGCCGGTGGTTCCGACAGTGCCCAGGTAGATATGGGTAGCCGCCCACATGATGTACCAGAGTCCGGCGACCACATGTACGACGTTGGCGATCATCATGACGCCCCGCGTCTGGTCGAAGTTGGGAAAGTCCATTACCAGACCGCTCACGCAGGACGCCGCGCCCAGGCCGATCACGCCGCCCCAAAACCAGATCTTCTCCCCGGCGTTGAACCGACCCGAAGGCACGACTTCCCCGGTGAGCACGCCCCCGCCCTTGACCAGCCAGGTGAGATCGTAGGCGCGCGGCCAGTTGTCTCCGATGAACTTCAGCACGAATACGATGATGCTGAACAGGAATATCGGACCGACAAAGTTGTGCATGGTCTTCGACAGTTCGGCCAGCCAGCTGAAAAGCGTGTACCCGATCACCGGCAGCAGGATATGTTTGCCGAACAGCAGAGTCAGACCGCTCAAGGCGAGCACGCAAAAGCTGATCGCCATGCTCCAGTGGGCGATGCGTTCGAAGGCGGAGAAGCGCTCGATCATTTTACCGGTGGGCGGACTGTGCAAGCCGATCGGCCCGCGCGCCGCGTAGAACACGCCGAGGGCGACAAGCATCAGCACCACCAGCCAGCCGCCGTACTTGGTGAGCGGGCCATTGCGCAGCTGGCGCCATGTTTCTCCTTCGGACTGGATCAAGACGCCGGTCTCGCGCCCTTTGGTCGAGGTGTAGCCCTCTTCGCTCGAACGCGCTTTGCGCCAGGTCGGTGCGTTGTTGCCCGGTTGCACCTGCTGGCGTTGTGCCTGGGTATCTTGCGCCTGTGCCTGGGCCCAGGCCGTTCCGCCGAACAAGGGCAGAATCAGCAGCAGCGCCAGGAAGAAATGCCGCACGCCTGAAAAATTGGCTCGCATGATTCCTCCCTATCCGCCGATGCGAACGTATTCGTTCTGGCTCTGGCTGCGCGACTTGAGGGCGGCTTCCCAGCTGCTCTTGTCGCCTTTGGTCCACGTGGAGGTGGTGTAAAGACCGGCGCCGGGATCGTTATCCCAAGGCCTGGTATCGGGCTTGCCCTGGTACTTGCCCTGCTGGTACATGATCACCTGCTCGGTTTCGCCGCAGCCAGTCAGACCGGCGGTGGCGGCAAGAGCAGCTATGGCAACAACGAGCTTGCGTGCGCTGATCATGATTTCCCTCCTTTCGGTGCCTGCTGCTGATCGGGCTTGCCGTAGGCCGCGCTCCAGCCCCACACTTCCGCTCCTTTGCCGCGCTTGAGCGCGCGGTCGCGGAAGATATCGGCGATGACGTTGCCGTCGCCGCCCAGAAGCGCCTTGGTCGAACACATCTCGACGCAGGCGGGAAGCTTGCCCTGCGCGAGTCGGTTGGAACCGTACTTGGCGAACTCCTCCTTGGAGTTGTCCGCCTCCGGGCCGCCGGCGCAGAACGTGCACTTATCCATCTTGCCGCGCATGCCGAACGCCCCGGCTTGCGGGAACTGCGGCGCGCCGAACGGGCAGGCATAGAAGCAATAGCCGCAGCCTATGCACAGGTCCTTGTCGTGCAGCACCACGCCTTCCTCGGTACGGTAAAAGCAGTCCACCGGACACACCGCCATGCACGGCGCGTCCGAGCAGTGCATGCAGGCGACCGAAATCGACTTCTCCCCCGGCACACCGTCGTTGAGGGTCACCACGCGGCGGCGGTTCACGCCCCAGGGCACCTCGTTCTCCTGCTTGCAGGCAGTCACGCAACCATTGCACTCGATGCAGCGCTCGGCGTCACACAGGAATTTCATTCTGGCCATGATCTTCTCCTCCTAATCTTGTTTGGGGGATATACCAGGGGGCATGCCCCCTGGTTCCATTTAGGTGTCTCCCCTTATCCCTGAAATGTTTCAATCTGGCACAGAGTGGTCTTGGTCTCCTGCATCATGGTAACGATGTCGTAACCGTAGGTGGTGGCGGTATTCACGGCGTCGCCGCGCACGATCGGCGCCGCGCCTTCCGGATAGTGGTCGAGCATGTCCTTCCCCTGCCACCATCCGGAGAAGTGGAACGGGATAAACACCGTGTCCGCTGCCACGCGTTCGGTCACCATCGCCTTCACCTTGATTTTCACACCGGCAGGAGTGCGCACCCAGACGTATTCGCCATTGCGGACACCGCGGTCTGCTGCGGTCTTGGGGTTGATCTCTACGAAGTTGTCCTGCTGGAGTTCGGCCAGCCAGTGGTTGGAGCGTGTTTCCTCGCCGCCCCCTTCGTATTCGGTCAGGCGTCCACTCGTCAGGATTAGCGGGTATTTCTCGCTGTCCTTGTCCGCGACAGACTTGTCCTGGATGGTCTTGAACAATGTCGGCAGTCGGTACAGCGTCTTCTTGTCGGGGTGGGTCGGCCACTTCGCCACCAGGTCGGGACGGGGGCTATACAAGGGCTCGCGATGCAAGGGTATGCCGTCCGGGAAGGTCCATACCACGGCGCGCGCCTTGGCATTGCCGAAAGGAACACAACCATGCTTGAGCGCGACACGTTGTATGCCACCGGACAGGTCGGTCTTCCAGTTCTTGCCTTCGGCTTCCGCGCGCTCGGCTTCGGTGAGTTCTTCCCACCAGCCTAGCTTTTTGAGAAAGACGTGGTCAAACTCGGGATAACCGGTGGTAATGTCGCTGCCCACCGAGTGTGAACCGTCTTCCGCCAGCAGGTTTACACCGTCGTGCTCGACGCCGTAACGCGCGCGGAACGTGCAGCCGCCGTCCATGACGGCCTTGGAGGTATCGTACAGGTTAGGCGTGCCGGGGTGCTTGACTTTCCCGTCGCCCCAGCAGGGCCAGGGCAGCCCGAAGTAGTCGCCCGTCAGGTCGTAATCGAAGACCGGCGTGCCGGCCAACAGCATCCGCGGCTCCAGCGGTTCGCACCGCAGCGATCGGCGAATGCCCGGTAAGTGTCCGTCTGGCCGATCGCGCGCAGCCGGAAATTTCCGTCGAAGCGCTCTTCATCGCCATCGGCCACCAGCC
>JAENXP010000439.1 GCA_016649475.1 Burkholderiales bacterium
GCTGTGTCTGCGGGGCAAGTTCTAGGGTGCTGCTTATTTGTTCTAGCGGTGGCAATTCCTGCAAGGAACGCAGGCCCAGGTCATCGAGGAAAGTCTTGGTCGTTGCATACAGGGCTGGCCGGCCAGGAACATCGCGATAGCCTACCGTATCAATCCAGCCGCGCGCCTCCAGGCTCTTGATCACATTCGTGGAGACGGTCACGCCGCGGATATCCTCGATATCGCCGCGCGTCACCGGTTGGCGGTAGGCGATGATGGCGAGCGTCTCCAACACCGCGCGCGAATAGCGCGGCGGCCTGTCATGGGACAGCCGCTCCAGATACGGCTGGAATTCGGGGCGTGTCTGAAAGCGCCAGCCGCTCGCCAGGTTGACCAGTTCCACGCCGCGGTCCTGCCACGCCTCGCGCAATTCGTCGAGTAGGCGCCGCAGCGTGTCGGCGCCGATGTCTTCTTCAAACAAGCGCCTGAGTTCGGCGAGCGTGAGCGGGTCCTGAGCCGCGAGCAGCGCAGTCTCCAGAACAGTCTTGGCTTCATTCGGATTCAGCATGGGCAAGCTTTACGTAGATCGGGGCGTAGGGCTCCGACTGGGTCACTTCAATCAAACTCTCGCGCACCAGTTCCAGCAACGCGAGAAAGCTCACGACTACCACCGCCACGCCCTTGCCTACCTCGAACAGCGAGTTGAAATTGACAAACTGGCCGCCTTGCAGGCGGCGCAGCATGGCGGACATGAATTCGCGCACCGACAGCTCCTCGCGCGTCACTTTATGGTGCTGGGTCATGCGCGCATGCATCAGCAGCGACTGCCACGCGGCTATCAGGTCCTGGGTACGCACCTGCGGCAGGCGCTGCACCGCAGCCTGCTCGATCCAGACCTCCACCGTGAGGAAATCGCGCCCGAGCACGGGAAGCGCGTCGAGCTTGTGTGCGGCGAGCTTCATGTTCTCGTATTCCATCAGGCGGCGCACCAATTCGGCACGCGGATCCTCTTCGTCCTCGCGCAGCGCGCGCGGCCGCGGCAGCAACATTCGCGACTTGATTTCCATCAAAAGCGCCGCCATCAGCAGATATTCGGCGGCCAGTTCCAGGTTGCGCCGGCGCATCAGCTCGACGTACTCCAGATATTGCTCGGTGAGCCGCGCCATCGGTATGTCGAGGATATCGATGTTCGCCTTGCGGATGAGATAGAGCAGCAGGTCCAGCGGGCCCTCGAAAGTGTCGAGGAATACCTCGAGCGCGTCCGGCGGAATGTACAAATCCGGCGGCATCTCGAGCATCGCTTCGCCGCGGACCGTCGCAACCCGCGCGTCGGTCGCCCCGGCCGCCGGCAGCGGCAGGAACGCTGCGCCGGCGGCCGGCTCGAGCGGTGCGTCGTTGGCTGCTGCAGGTTCGATCACGAGTAATCCAATCCCATCGCTTCGCGCACGTCGCGCATGGTCTCGGCCGCAAGCGCGCGCGCCTTTTCGCAACCATCGGCAATGATGCTTTTCACCAGGGTCGGATCGTCGAGGTAACGCTGGGCGCGTTCCCGCATCGGTGTCTGTTCGGCCAGTATCGATTGAATCAGGGGCTGCTTGCACTCGAGGCAGCCGATTCCTGCACTCTTGCAGCCCTGCTGCACCCAGGCGCGGGTCGCGTCGTCCGAATATATCAAGTGCAGCTGCCAGACCGGGCATTTCTCCGGGTCGCCCGGGTCGTCGCGCTTCACCCGGGCCGGATCCGTGGGCATGGTGCGCAGTTTCTTCGTCACCGCGGCGGCATCCTCGCGCAAGGTGATGGTGTTGTTGTAGGATTTGGACATCTTCTGCCCGTCCAGCCCCGGGAGCTTGGAGGATTCGGTCAAAAGCGCCTGCGGTTCGGCCAGGATCATGCGCCCGCCGCCCTCGAGGTAGCCGAACAATCTCTCCCGGTCGCCCATCGACAGATTTTGCGGCTCGTTCAACAGCGCCCGCCCCGCCTGCAGCGCGCCTTCGTCGCCTTGCTCCTGATAGCGGGTGCGCAGTTGGTTATACAGCTTGCCCTTCTTGCTGCCGAGCTTTTTCACCGCGGCCTTGGCCTTATCCTCGAAACCGGGTTCGCGTCCGAACAGATGGTTGAAGCGGCGCGCCACCTCGCGCGTCAATTCGACGTGCGGAACCTGATCCTCGCCCACAGGCACCCAGGCGGCGCGATACATGAGAATGTCGGCGCTTTGCAGCAGGGGATAGCCAAGAAAGCCATAGGTGGCGAGATCGCGATCGGCAAGTTTCTCCTGCTGGTCCTTGAAGCTGGGGACGCGCTCGAGCCAGCCCAGCGGCGTGATCATCGACAGCAGCGTATGCAGTTCAGCATGCTCGGGCACCCGCGACTGTATGAACAGCGTCGCCCGCGACGGATCGATCCCGGCGGCGAGCCAGTCTATTACCATATCCCACACCGTCTGCTCGATCACCTCGGGAGTGTCGTAGTGCGTGGTCAGGGCATGCCAGTCGGCGACGAAAAAAAAGCACGGATATTCGCTTTGCAGCTTGACCCAGTTCTTGAGTGCGCCGTGAAAATGCCCCAGGTGCAGGCTCCCGGTGGGGCGCATGCCCGAGACGACGCGTTGCTCGTACATGTACTTGAATTCCTAAAGTTGAAAAATGGTCGCGATCACGTGGATTGACGCGCTCACCATGGGGTTGAGGATAGCGCCAAGCATATTCGTGAACAGCAGCAGCAGCAGAATCGGGAAACCGTAGGGCTCCAGCCGCGAAAAGCTGTACGCCAGGCGGTTCGGCAGCAGGCTCACGGCAATGCGCCCGCCGTCGAGCGGCAGGATGGGCAGCAAATTAAGCAGCATCAGCACCAGGTTGACCGTGATGCCGGCCTTGGCCATCAGGCTGAGCGGCAGGGTAAACGTAGTGTGTGGCGCAACCAGCGCGATTTTCATCATCAATGCCCACAGCACCGCCATGAACAGGTTGGCCAGCGGCCCCGCCGCCGCGACCCACAGCATGTCGCGCTTGGGATGGCGCAATCCGGAGAAATCCACGGGTACGGGCTTGGCCTAACCAAACAGGAGTCCGCCCGAACTGGTGATCAGAATCAGCAGCGGTACCAGCACGGTCCCGACCAGATCGATATGCCGCAGCGGATTGAGGCTCACGCGCCCGAGCACGTAAGCCGTGTTGTCGCCAAAATGCCTCGCCACGTAGCCATGTGCCGCTTCATGCAAGGTGATCGCGAAGATCACTGGGAGCGCATAAATGGCGATAGTCTGGACGAGATTGAATTCCATTGACCCGGCGATTGAAAAACGTCGATTTTATCAGACTCGGGACCATGCGCTGAAGGTTAACCGCCCCTAGAAACCGAAACCCTCCAAAC
>JAENXP010000482.1 GCA_016649475.1 Burkholderiales bacterium
CCATGGCGCGCACGATATTGCGCGAGCACATAGTGAATGGGGCCCCGCCGGCGCGTCTCGCGCTGGGGACATTCGGCGAAGAGGAAATCCCGGGCATTCCCCGGCTGTTCGATCACCCTTTCCTGGCAAATCAGGTACGGATCGCGTTGCGCAACTGCGGCCTGATCGACCCGACGCGGCTTGACCATTACCTCGCGCACGCCGGCTATGAGGGGCTGCGGCGCGCATTGGCGATGCGGCCCGAGGACGTGATCGACGAAGTGTTGCGTTCCGGCTTGCGCGGCCGCGGCGGCGGCGGCTTCCCGACGGCGCAGAAGTGGAAATTCTGCCGCGCCTCACCGGGATCGGAAAAATACCTCATCTGCAACGCGGACGAGGGGGACCCCGGCGCGTTCATGGATCGCGCGGTGCTGGAGGGCGACCCGCATGCCGTTCTCGAGGGGATGTGCATCGCCGCCTACGCCATCGGCGCAAACCACGGCTATATCTACATCCGTGCGGAGTATCCCCTCGCGATCGAGCGTCTGCGCGGGGCGATGGCGCAGATGCGCGAGCTGTCGCTGCTGGGCGACGACATCCTCGGAACGGGGTTCGCGTTCGACCTTGTGATCAAGGAAGGCGCGGGCGCGTTCGTCTGCGGCGAGGAGACTGCGCTCATCGCCAGCATCGAAGGGCGCCGCGGGATGCCGATGGCGCGCCCGCCGTTCCCCGCGGTCAAGGGTCTTTTCGGCCAGCCCACCAATATCAACAACGTCGAAACGTTCGCGAATCTGCCCGGGATCCTGCGCGAGGGTGCGGACTGGTTTGCCGCTTATGGCACGCCGAAGAGCCGCGGCACCAAGACCTTCGCCATCACCGGCAAGGTGAGTCGACCTGGTCTGATCGAGGTGCCGATGGGCATGACGCTGCGCGACGTGGTGTACGGCGTCGGCGGCGGGATCGCGGGCGGCGGGCGGTTCAAGGCGGCGCAGACCGGCGGTCCTTCCGGCGGCTGCATCCCGGCTGAATTGATGCACCTGCCGATCGATTACGAATCGCTGGCCCAGGCCGGTTCCATCATGGGCTCGGGCGGCCTCGTGGTCATGGACGACACGACCTGCATGGTCGATCTTGCGCGCTACTTCGTCACGTTCACACAGAACGAGTCATGCGGCAAGTGCGTTCCGTGCCGTCTGGGGACGCGGCAGATGAAGCTGATCCTGGACGATATTTGCGAAGGTCGCGGGACCGAGCAGAGCATCACGCAGCTCGAATCGCTAGGCGAAGCGATTCAAAAGGGGTCGCTGTGCGGCCTCGGCCAGACCGCACCGAACCCGGTGCTCACGACGATCAAGTATTTTCGCGACGAATATCTGGCGCACGTGCGCGAGAAGCGCTGTCCGGCCGGGGTGTGCCAATCCTTGTTCGTCGCTACCTGTTCCAACGGTTGTCCGAGCGAGGTGGACATCCCGGCTTACCTCTCCCTGGTGGCCGAAGGGCGCGAGACGGAAGCGTTGCTTAGTCACATGGAGCGCAACCCGTTCCCGTCGGTGTGCGCGCGCGTATGCCCGCATCCGTGCGAGGCGCACTGCCGGCGCGAGGCGATGGATGCGCCGGTGGCGATACGTGCCGTGAAGCGTTTCATGGTCGACTCCTCGCCGACGGTGAGCGTGCCCGTGATGAAGCGGCCGAAAGATGAGGTGCGGCGCACGGCGGTCGTAGGCGCCGGTCCGGCCGGGCTTACCGCGGCGTATTTCCTGCGGCGACTCGGACATGAGGTGACGGTATTCGAAGCTATGCCCGAACCCGGCGGGATGCTGCGCTACGGTATTCCTTCCTATCGCCTCCCCAGCGATGAACTCGCGCGCGATATCCAGCGCATCACCGACATGGGGGTGAAGATACTGTGCGGCGCAGCCGTCGGGAAGAAGACCTCCATCGCGCGCCTGCGCAAGGATTTCGATGCGGTCTTCGTCGGCAGCGGCGCCTGGGCGGACGTAAGCATGGGCGTTCCCGGCGAGGACGCGCGCGGGGTCGCATCCGGGATCGAATTCCTCAAGAAGGTGACGTTGGGCGACATCGATAGCCTGAATGGGGACGCCGTGGTGGTGGGTGGCGGCAACACCGCGATCGACGCGGCGCGCACCGCACTGCGCCTGGGCGCGGGAGCCGTCACGGTGGTGTATCGCAGAACCCGCGACGAAATGCCGGTACATCCGGAAGAGATCGCAGAGGCGCTCGAGGAGGGGGTGAAGTTCGAATTCCTCCTCGCGCCGGTCGAAGTGCTTCAGAACGGCCGCAAAGCCGCGACCGCCCTCAGGCTGCAGCGGATGCGTCTGTCCGACTTCGACGACAGCGGCCGCAGGCGGCCGGTACCGATAGAGGGTGACTTCGTCGAGATTCCTGCGGCGCACATCATTCGCGCGATCGGCCAGAAACCCGTGGTTCCGACCGGCGGGCCGGCGGTGTCGCGGCGTGGAACGGTCAATGTCAATCTGTTCTCGCTCGCGACGGAACTCCCCGGCGTATTCGCCGGCGGCGATGCCGTGCTCGGCCCTGCGACGGCGGTCGAAGCCATTGCGCACGGACGCCGGGCTGCGGAGGCGATCGAGCACTTCCTGCACCCTGGCAAGACGATCCACTTCCCGTGGAACGCGCCGCGCTCGCTGGACACCGCATTCGACCCCGCGGCGGCGCCCTCGCCCGCGCCGCGGCGCGAAGTGCGCAAACTGATACCGATACAGCGCAGGGAGAGTTTCGACGAGGTGGAGTTGTCCTTGAGCGCTGTGGATGCACGGCGCGAAGCGGGACGTTGCCTGCGCTGCGATTTCGGCAAGACGATCGTTTCGCGGGAGGACGAGTAAGCATGCTGAACCTGACGATCAACGGCCGCGCCGTCCAGGTGGAACCGGGCAAGACCGTGCTCGATGCCTGCCGCAGTGCCGAGGTCTACGTCCCCACCCTCTGCGAGGACCCCGAACTCGAACCCTACGGCGCGTGCCGGCTGTGCATAGTGAAAGTCGAGGGAATGCGCGGGCTCCCCACTGCCTGCACCACCCCGGCCGCCGACGGCATGAAGGTCACCACCGAAGACGCCGAGCTGCAGAATGTGCGCAGCTGGACCATGCAGCTATTGCTCGCCGATCACCCTCTGGA
>JAENXP010000478.1 GCA_016649475.1 Burkholderiales bacterium
AACATATCGTCGCGCTGAAAATACTTGATGATGTTCGCTGACCCGTCGCTTCGCAGACTCCCGATGCGCCGGTAAGTGGTGAAGCCCGCAGCCCCCACCGCAGTATCTCCTAGGAGGTTCGTCGCCGTCGGGCTCTATCCTGCTGATGCTCAACATGGCCTGTACTTTGTTTGGCCTTACGCCGGAAGAGGCGCTGGCCGGGGTCACCCGCAATGCGGCGCTGGCGCTGGGACTGGGCGCGACCCACGGCACGCTGGAAGCCGGCAAGGACGCGGATTTCGCGCTGTGGAATATCGACGATCCGGCCGATCTCGCGTATGCAATGGGCGCGAATCCGTGCGCGGGCGTGGTCAAGGGCGGGCGGGTCCGCGCTTGAGCGCGACGACGGGCCGGGAAGGGAACGCGAATGCCGTAGCGGCGCCGTCCATGGCCTCGGCACGCACCGAGCGGCTGTTAAAGGCCCCGATCGTGCCTACGCTGCTGCGCCTGGCCGCGCCCGGCGTGCTGCTGATGATATTTCAGTCGGCCATCAGCATCACCGACGCCTACTTCGTCGGCCGGCTCGGCACCGCGCCGCTGGCCGGGCTCGCGCTGGTATTTCCGCTGATCATGCTGCTGCAAATGACCTCCGCCGGCGCGATGGGCGGCGGCGTCGCCTCCGCGATTGCGCGCGCCCTCGGAGGCGGCCGCACCGACGAAGCGCGCGCACTCGGTGTGCATGCGCTGCTCATCGGCGTGGCCATGGGCCTCGCGTTCACGCTGTTCGCGCTATTGCTCGGGCCGTCGATATATCGCGCGCTCGGCGGCAAGGGCACGGCGCTCGCGGCGGCGCTGACTTACTCCAACGTGCTCTTCGCAGGCGCGGTGTCGACCTGGCTGGCCAACACGCTGGCGAGCATTCTGCGCGGCAGCGGCAACATGCTGGTGCCGGCGCTGGCTTTGATCAGCGCGAGCCTGGTGCATGTTCCGCTCTCCGGCATGCTGGTGCTGGGCACCGGGGGGCTGCCGCAGCTGGGCATCGCCGGCGCCGGCGTCGCCTATGTGTGCGCGTTCAGCGTCGCTTCCCTGACCATGCTCATCTACCTGTTGCGGCCGGGCAGCCTGTTGCGCCCCCGGCGCGCGGACCTGAAAATCGATGTGCGCATGTTCCGCGAGATCCTGCGGGTGGGCGCAATCTCTTCGGTCAACGCGGTGCAGACCGTGTTCACCGCGGTGATCCTCACCGGCATCGTCGGCCGCTACGGTACAGCCGCGCTCGCCGGCTACGGCGTCGGCGTGCGCCTGGAGCTGTTGCAGATTCCGCTGGTTTTCGCCATCGGGCAGGCGCTGGTGGCTCACATAGGGATCAATATCGGCGCCGCACAGGGCGCGCGTGCCAAACGCATTGCCTGGGCGGGCACCGCGATCGCGGCCGGCGTGAGCCTGGGGATCGGCCTGTTCGTGGCGGTCTTTCCCGCCGCATGGGTGGGCCTGTTCAGCAGCGACGCAAGCGTGCTGCAGGCGGGGTCGGCATATCTGCGCATCGTCGGCCCGTTTTATCCGTTTCTAGCCACGGGCGTTGCGCTTTACTTCGCCTCGCAGGGCGCGGGCCGGATGGCGATGCCGGTGTTCGCCGGCACGCTGCGCCTGGTGATTGCCCTGGCAGGCGGTCTCGTCGCGGTCGCGCTGGGTGCACCGCTGGCGGCGATTTTCGCGGTGATCGCGTTTGCGATGCTGGTCTACGGCCTGTTCACCGGGCTGGCGGTGTTTCGCTCGAAGTGGCCGACGGAAAGTTAGTCGGGAAATGGCACCCATTCCGGGGTGCGCCGGGCGCCTCCGAGGGACGCGCTGCGCAGTGAAGATTTGAACATCGGCGCAAGCACAATTCAATCCGGCTTTCCGGCCGACTGCGATCGATAAGGCAAACGGAACTCCTGCTATCGTCACCAGCGGGTGCTTCACGTATCATGCGCGGAGATCGGCGGGGCATGCTGGCTGTCGCCCCGGCATAAACGCACTTTGTCCCAACCAATGAACAGGAGTAACACGCGCATGAATGCATCTGCTGCCAAGCCCTGGCTGGCCACCTACGCCGCGAACAACATTCCCGCCGAGATCAATCCCGACGCCTATCGCTCGGTGAACGACATGCTGGAATCGGCAATGAAAAAATTCGCCGACAAACCGGCTTTTCGCTGCTTCGGCCAGACTTTGACTTATGCCGATGTCGACCGCCTGTCGCGCAATTTTGCCGCCTGGCTGCAGGCAAAGGGCGTGAAAAAAGGCGACCGCATCGCGGTGATGACGCCGAACCTCCTCGCATTCCCGATCGCCTTCCTCGGCGTCATCCGCGCTGGTGCCGCCCAGGCCAACGTCAACCCCCTGTACACGCCGCGCGAGCTGGAGCACCAGCTGAAGGACAGCGGCTGCGAAATCATCGTCATTTTCAGCGGCGTGACTGCAACGCTGGCGGAGATCATCGGCAATACGAAAGTGAAGAACGTCGCCACCATCGATCTCGGCGACGGCGGTGCGGCGCCGATTCCTACACCTGCGGTAGACGCCCGGCTCAGTGGCACGGTGAGATTCGCCGACGCGCTCGAGGCCGGCGGCAAGCTGCCCTACACGCCGGTAAGCATGAGCGGCCAGGACCTGCTGTTCCTGCAATATACCGGCGGCACCACGGGCGTGTCCAAGGGCGCAGCACTTAATCACCGCAACCTGGTGGCGAACGTCGAGCAATTCAGGGCCTTCATGCCGAACGTTCTGCGCGAAGGGGAGGAAGTCATCGTCACCGCCTTGCCGCTCTACCATATCTTTGCCCTGATGGTGAATTTCCTAACCTATTTTGCGGTCGGCGCGGAGAACTGGCTGGTCACCAACCCTCGCGATTTCGACAAATTCATCGACGTGATGAAGGCAGCCCGGCCGACGGTCTTCACCGGCGTGAACACCCTGTTCGCGGGTCTCACCATGCACCCGCGAACCAAGGAAATCGACTTCTCGCGCCTGCACCTGGGCGCCGGCGGCGGTACTGCCGTGGTGGCCGCTGTTTCGGAAAAATGGAAAGCGATTACCGGCGCGCATATCAAGGAAGGCTACGGTCTTTCCGAAACGTCGCCGGTGGTGTCGTTCAACCCGGCTTCGGTGCAGGACTTTTCCGGCACCACCGGCCTGCC
>JAENXP010000698.1 GCA_016649475.1 Burkholderiales bacterium
GATTGCAATGATCGAGGAGGCGTCGGCATGAGCAGGAAGCAGGGGCCCCGCGCAGCGCGGATGCGACCGGCCGCGATTGCCGCGGCCCGCCGGCAGCGGCCGAGCGCGAACCACGACAACGGAACGGAGGCGGGGAAATGAGCGCAATCCTCAAGCCGAAATCGAAACTCATCGTCTGCGACGGCAACGAGGCCGCCGCATGGGCGGTGTCGCTCGCCAACGTGGACATGGTCGCGGTGTATCCGATCACGCCGCAGTCCTCGCTGGTCGAGTATCTCGCGAAGTTCATTGCCGACGGGCGGCTCGGCGCGGAAATCGTCGACGTGGAGGGCGAGCATTCGGTGCTGTCGGTACTGCAGGGCGCCTGCCTCGCCGGCGCACGCACCTACACCGCGAGCTGCGGGCCCGGTCTGGCCTTCATGTTCGAGCCCTATTTGCGCACGCCGGGCCTGCGCCTGCCGCTGGTGATGACCATCGTCACGCGCGACACCCTCACGCCGCAGAGCGTCTGGGGCGGGCACCAGGACGCGATGTCGGTGCGCGAAGTCGGCTGGGTGCAAATGTACTGCGAGTCGGTGCAGGAGGTGCTGGACACCACCATCATGGCCTACAGGATCGCCGAGCACCACGACGTGATGCTGCCGGTGAACATCTGCCACGACGGCAACTACCTGTCCTTCGGCGCCGCACGCTGCGAGCTACCGGATCAGGGCGAGGTCAATGATTTTCTCGGCGACAAGGACGTCAACTGGCACGTTGCGCTCGATCCGCAGCGGCCGATGGCGGTCGACCCTCTCACCGGCGGCGCCGGCGGCCCCGGTCCCTCGACCTTCGTGCGCTATCGCAAGGGCCAGTGCAGCGGCATGCAAAATTCGCTCAAGGTCATCACCGAAGTGCACGAGGACTGGGGGCGGCGCTTCGGCCGCTGCCATGCGCCGCTGATCGAGTCTTACCGCATGGACGGCGCCGACTACGCCATGATCACCATCGGCAGCATGACCGGCGCAGCCAAGGACGCAGTGGACGAAGCGCGTGCACGCGGCGAAAAAGTGGGCCTGATCAAAGTGAAGACCTATCGCCCGTTCCCGGCGCAAGCGCTGGCAGACGCTCTGGCAGAGGTCAAGGCTGCGGGCGTGGTCGACCGTTCGGTGTCCTTCGGCTGGAACTGCGGACCTTTGTTCCAGGACGTAATCGCGGCGATGTACTACGCGCCCAGGCGCATTCCGGCGATGAGCTTCATCGGCGGACTCGCCGGCGCCGACCTCACCGTGTCGCACTTCGAGCGCGTGATCGGCCGCGTCAAACAGCTCGCACGCGACGGCCATGCGGCCGAGACTGTGTGGATCAACGAGAAGGACTAGTAAAGAGGCTGTTTCGGCATTGGCGAATCAGCCACCAGTTTAGGGGAGTTTGAGGGGAAGTTTCCCCTCAGTTTGTAGGACTAAAATCATGCAACACACCCATTACCTGATTGTCGGCGCCAGCCATGCGGCGCTATCCGCCCTGCACGCGATCCGGCTGCACGATGCGGAAGGTGAAGTCATGCTGCTCACTCGCGACGACAGCCTGCCCTATTCGCCCACGGTCCTGCCCTACGTCGTTTCGGGCCGCTCCGATCCGGGACGCGTATTCCTGCGCGACGAAAGCTATTTCGCCGAACACAAGGTGAATTACCTTCGTGGCGCGAAAGTGCAGAAGGTCAACGCTGGCGCCAGCGCGATCGAACTGGCCGATGGCAGCAAGATCGGTTTCGACAAGCTGCTGCTTGCCACCGGCGCAGCGCCGATGGTGCCGGCCATCCCCGGCCTGGCGGGGCTGAAGTTTCATGTGCTGCGCACGCTCGCCGACGCGGTTTCATTGCGCGCAGCGCTGCCGCAAGTCAGGCGTGCGGTGGTGCTGGGCGGCGGCCTGATCGGCATGCACGCGGCGGAGCATCTCGCCAAGGGCGGAGTGCAGGTGAGCGTGGTGGAAATGCAGCCCCACGTGCTCGCCGGCTATTTCGACGCGGAAGCCTCCGGCATGATCGAAAGCGTTTTCACCGCCAACGGC
>JAENXP010000514.1 GCA_016649475.1 Burkholderiales bacterium
CGCCACCAGGCGCACCGCGCCCTGGACCTGCACCCGGTAGCGAGCCATTTTTTCCGCCTCTGGCTGTGCCTGACCACCGGCATGGTGACCAAGGAGTGGGCCGCCGTCCACCGCAAGCACCACGCCAAATGCGAGACTCCGGAGGACCCGCACAGCCCGCAGATTTACGGGATCAATCGTGTGCTCTGGGGGGGCGTGTTTCTGTACGTCAAGGAAGCCCATAACAAGCAGACGCTGGAGCGCTACGGCCATGGCACGCCGGACGACTGGCTGGAACGAAATATATACAGCAACCCGGCCAAGATCGGGCTGGTGCTCATGGGCGCGGCGAACATCGCCTTGTTCGGTGTCGTGCCCGGCCTGTTGATCCTGGCGGTGCAGATCGCGTGGATCCCATTCTGGGCTGCCGGCGTGATCAACGGCATCGGCCACTATTGGGGCTACCGCAATTGGTCTACCGCCGATGCCAGCACCAACATTTTTCCTGTGGGCATACTGATCGGCGGGGAGGAACTGCACAACAATCACCACGCCTACGGCTCATCGGCCAAGCTCTCCAACAGATGGTACGAGTTTGACATCGGCTGGGCGTATATCCGCATGCTCGAGCTGCTGGGGCTGGCCGAGGTCAAGAAGGTCGCGCCCAGGCCGCGATTCACCGAGGCGAAACCCGTGGCCGATTTTGATACGCTGCAGGCCATCATCGCCTGCCGCTATGACGTACTGGCGAAATACGCCAAATCGTTCAAGAATACCTACACTGAGGAATTGCGGGCGCTGCGCCGCTTTGCGCCGCAGGAAGCGCAATCCCTGAAGGGGCTGAAGCGCTGGCTCAATCGCGACGAAAAGCAGATGTGCGGCGAAGAGCGCGCCAGGCTGGCCGAGGCGCTGGCGAAGAGCGAGAAGCTGTCGACGTTCTACGCCATGCGCAAGGAATTGGCTGCGTTATGGGAGCGTTCCAACGCCTCGCGCGAGCAGCTGCTGAAGCAGCTGCAGGACTGGTGCCGGCGCGCCGAGGCTAGCGGTATCCGGCAGTTGGAGGAGTTCTCGTTCAGGCTGCGCACCTACGCCTGAAATCAAAAAGGCCGCTGCTGCGGCCTTTTTGATTGAATCCAAATATGCTTACTTCAGCTTGGTCTCTTTGTAGAGAACATGCCGGCGCACCTTGGGATCGAACTTCATGATTTCCATCTTGTCCGGCATGGTGCGTTTGTTCTTGCTCGTGGTGTAGAAGTGGCCGGTGCCGGCTGTCGATTCCAGTTTGATCTTGTCGCGCATGACTAAATCTCCCCCTTGGCGCGCAGGTCTTTCAGAACTGCGTCTATGCCCTTCTTGTCAATGGTGCGCAGGCCGTTGGCGGACACGCGCAAGCTGATCCAGCGGTTCTCGCTCTCGACCCAGAAACGGCGATAGTGCAAATTGGGCAGAAAGCGGCGATTGGTTCGGTTGTTGGCGTGGGACACATTGTGCCCGGACATGGGCTTCTTGCCGGTTACTTGGCATACGCGTGCCATGGTAGTACTCCGAAAGCGGAAAAGCGCGAATTATACGCTACTATCTCGCGGAATTTCAAGCGGAAATTGGGCAGTACGCAGCACAGGGCGAGACTCAAGTCGCTGTTTCATCGGCCATTCAGAATTTGGGTCTACGATTTTTCGGCCGCGGGCCGGCTGAAAACAGGCTTTCAGGTCAGATTCAGATCAGGCCGCGTTCGGCGAAGGACAGCGCCGAATTGCCCGCGACGATGAAATGGTCCAGGACCCTTATGTCCACCAGGTCCAGGGCCTGCTTGAGAGACTGCGTCAGCACCTGGTCGGCGTGGCTGGGTTCGGCCACCCCGGACGGATGGTTATGCGCGAGAATCACCGCGGCGGCGTTGTGCCTCAAGGCGCATTTGACCACTTCGCGCGGATAGACACTGGTCTGGGTCAGGGTGCCGCGGAACAACTCCTCGCAGGCGAGGACCCGGTTCTGCGCGTCCAGGAATACGGCCAGAAACACTTCGTGTTCGCGCTTGGCCAGGGTCAAACGCAGAAAATCGCGCACAGCTGCGGGCGAGCCGAGCGCGTCGCCCGAGCGCAGTGTTTCCGCGAGCGCGCGGCGTGCCATTTCCAGCACTGCCTGCAACTGGGAAAATTTAGCGTCACCCAGGCCCGGCAGTCCGGCCAGTTCGGTGCGCTTGGCTGCTAGCAGGGACGACAGGCTTCCGCAGTGCACGAGCAGTTCGCGCGCCAGGTCTACTGCGCTCTTGCCGCGCACGCCGGTGCGCAGAAAAATGGCCAACAGCTCGGCGTCGGACAGGTTCGCCGGTCCGAGTTTCAGCAGCTTTTCCCTAGGTCGTTCCAGTTCCGGCCAGTCCGTGATCGCCATGTGCGGCCTTTTCAATTGGCGTAAAATCCATTTTCCGCTTTAACGCGTGGTTGCTGATTTCGATGACCGATATCAAGGGCAAGCGCATTCTGCTGGGGCTGAGCGGCGGGATCGCCGCCTACAAAATCGCCGAATTGACCCGATTGCTCACACAGGCGGGGGCAGAAGTGCGGGTGGTGATGACGGCGGCGGCCTGCCGTTTTATCACGCCGGTAACCATGCAGGCGCTTTCTGGTAATCCGGTGCATAGCGACTTGTGGGACGCGAGCGTGCCCAACAACATGGCTCACATCGAATTGTCGCGGGGATGCGATGCCATCGTGGTTGCGCCGGCCAGCGCCGATTTCCTCGCCAAACTCGCACAGGGCCTGTGCGACGACCTGCTCTCTACCCTGTGCCTGGCGCGCGAGTGCCCGCTGCTGGTGGCGCCGGCAATGAATCTGCAGATGTGGGGTAATCCGGCCACGCAGCGCAACATGAAGCAACTGAATGCGGACGGGGTCACCATCCTCGGGCCCGCGAGCGGCGACCAGGCCTGTGGCGAAGTCGGCA
>JAENXP010000379.1 GCA_016649475.1 Burkholderiales bacterium
ATAATTCCATCGACCGCGATTTCCGCAAGACCATTAAACCGGACCGCACTTGGCGAGCCGGGATTTAACAAGCATCTCATGCTGGCGTCATCGTTTACCCTTGCCCGCCACGAATGAGCATGGCAGCATACGCGGAACGTTCTAGAACGACACCTGTGACCGGCGCTCCCCAGAGAGCCAATCCCCGAGGAGACTATGGATAACAAGTCCGCGTACCTGTCCCGGCCATGGCTCGCATTCTACGAGCAAGGTGTGCCAGCCAAACCCGAGATCCCGCTGCGCACCGTTCCACAGGCGTTCGACGAAGCGACAGAACGTTACGCAGCCCAGACCGCGCTGGTATTCCACGGACGGGAGATTTCCTACCGCAAGCTGCGCGAAGAGACCGATCGTTTCGCGCTTGGTCTGGTGAAACTGGGAGTCAAGAAAGGCGATCGCGTCGCGCTCTACCTGCTCAACAGCCCCCAGTTCATCATTGCGTATTTTGCTGTGCTCAAGCTCGGCGCCACGCCGACCCCGGTCAGCCCGGTCTACACCAGCCATGAGGTCAAGTTCCAGCTCGCCAACAGTGGCGCCCGGGTCGTGATCTGCCAGGACATTCTTTTCGACAAGGTCGAAAAATCCGGCGCTTCCCTTGATCATGTCGTCGTTACCAACATTGGCGACTATCTGCCGCCAATGCGCCGTGTGATCGGCAGATCGTTCCTCGGCAAGATCTTCACTGAGCTCAATGTCCCGGCGCCAGCGATGCCCAAACGCGCCAACGTGCACGACTTCCGCGACCTCGCCGCGACCGCCAAGGGCGAACTCCTGCCGGTCACCATCGACCCCATGACCGATCTGGCCGCCCTGCCCTACACGGGCGGCACCACGGGCAATCCCAAGGGGGTGATGCTCACCCACTACAACCTGATCTCGGCGCAGATCGCCGGCGAGGTGGGATTCACCAAGTTGGAGCCGGGCAAGGAAGTGGCGCTCGCTTTCCTGCCGCTGTTCCACATCTACGGCCAGGTCGTGATCATGCTGGGCGGACTGATGCAGGGCGCCACCCTGGTGCTCTTCACCACACCTGACACCGAGAGCATTCTCGAAGCGATGGAGCGCTACAAGGCGACCGTCTTCTACGGTGTGCCGACCCTCTACGAGTACCTCAAGGATCACAAGGACACGGGCAAGGTCAACTGGCGACGCCTCAAGCTGCTGATATCGGGAGCGGACACGCTGCACGAATCAACCATGAAGGAATGGACGCAGCGCACCGGGTCATCGATCACCGAGGGCTACGGCATGACCGAGACCTGTGCCGCCGCCCATGTCAATCCACTGAACCGCCCGAAAACCGGCTCATTCGGGGTGCCGGTGCCGAACGTCATGGCCGCGGTGATAGATCCGGAAACTTCCGAATTCGTCGCCCCGGGAGAATCCGGCGAGCTGATCCTCAATGGCCCGAATATCATGGTGGGCTACTGGAATGCGCCGGAAGAGTCAGCCAAGGTCTTCATGGAAATCGACGGCGAACGCTGGATGCGCACCGGCGACATCGTGCACATGGATGAGGAAGGCTATTTCCACTTCCATGACCGGTCCAAAGACCTGATCAAGTACAAGGGGCACTCGGTATTCGCGAAGGACGTCGAAGATGTGCTCTACGAACACGAGATGATCAAGGGCGCCGGCGTGATTGGAGTGCCCGACCCGGCGGTCGGCCAGCGGATCAAGGCGATCATCGTGCTGCAGCCGGAAGCTCGCGGCAAGCTCTCGGAAGAAGATATCCTGGCCTACTGCCGGGAACAGCTCGCCGACTACAAGGTGCCCCAAATCATCGAGTTTCGCGGCGAGTTGCCCAAGACCGATGTCGGCAAGGTGTCGCGCCGCGAACTTCGCGAGCAGCATGACGAGCGTTCGGCCTGATCATGAGCACGCCATTCTTCAAGGTCGAACACCTCACCAAGCGCTTTGGCGGCCTGGTCGCTGTCAACGACGTGTCCTTCGAAGTTCAGCGCGACGAAATCGTCGGTATCATCGGGCCAAACGGCGCCGGCAAGACGACCCTGTTGCGGCTGATCACGCGGATTCTCAAGCCGGATTCCGGCCGGATAATCTTCAACGGCGAGGACATCTCCGGGCTCAAGCCCTGGGATGTCGCCAACCGCGGCATCGCCGGCACTTTCCAGAATACCCGCCCATTCCGGCATCTGCCGATCATCGCCAACGTGATGGTTCCCTGCCTGAGCCCGCGCGCACGCCACCGCGGCGAATGGGTCAAGCGCATCGAGGCCAAGGCCATGGATGCGCTCGAGTTCGTCGGCATCTCCGATCAGGCGCTCGAACGCGCTTCGGCGCTGTCGCAAGGCGACCTCAAGCGCCTCGAAGTGGCGCGCGCCATTGCTTCCGAGCCGGAACTGCTGCTGCTCGATGAGCCGTTGGGCGGCATGAGCCCCGCTGAGTCAGGGCTGCTTGCCAAGTCGATCCAGCGCCTGCACCAGGGCGGGCGTTTCGGGAGGTTGCATTCCGAAGGGCCGGCGGTGCTGATGATCGAGCACAAGCTCAAGGAACTGATGTCGATCGTCGATCGCGTCATCGTCATCGACCACGGCGAGAAGATCGCGGATGGACCACCCGGCGAGGTAGTCAAGGACCCGAAGGTCATCGAAGCCTACCTGGGAGCCGACCATGCCGCTGCTTGAAGTCTCTGATCTCTCGGTGCGCTACGACAAGGCGCAGTTGCTCAACGACGTCTCGCTGAACGTCGAAGAACATGAACTCGTAGGCCTGGTCGGCCCCAACGGAGCCGGCAAGTCGACCATGCTGCGCGCCATCTCCGGGCTGGTCAGATGGGAAGCACAGTCCAAGCGAGGCGCAACCGGCGACATTGTTATCGAAGGGTCGATCCGCTTCAATGGCGAATTCATCGACGGTCTCTCGGCCCACAAGGTCCGCGAGCGGGGCCTGGTGCTCTGCCCCGAACGGCGGCGGCCATTTCGTGAACTGACCGTACTCGAGAACCTGATGGCCGGGGCCTACCTGGAAACCAGTCGGGGCGAGCAGCAGGCCAACCTCGAGCGTTGCTACCAGCTGTTTCCCCGGCTCAAGGAACGCAGCAAGCAGATTTCAGGGACTCTGTCGGGCGGCGAGCAACAGATGCTCGCCACCGCGCGCGCACTGATGTTCAAGGCACGCCTGTTGTGCATCGACGAACCATCGCTCGGCCTGGCCCCGATGTTGCGCGTCGAGGTGTTCGCCGCGATCAGCCAGATTCACGCCAGCGGCATTCCGGTGCTGCTGGTCGAGCAGGAGGTTGGCAAGGTCTTCGAAATGGCCAGCCGCAACTACGTGCTCTCGCAAGGCAAGATCATCGCTCAGGGGTCGGCCGAGCAGCTGATGGCCGACGAGGGCTTGCGCGCCGGGTACCTGGGACTCTAGCGGGCGCTCGCGCGCCTTCAGTCGAGCTCAGCGCTGCAGAGCCGGCACTGGTGGCGCCCGACGACGTTGCGCGCCTTGCAGCGCGGACAGACGTTCTCGATCTTGTCCCTGATCCAGGGCGCCATGCCCTGGGGCATGAACAGCAGCACCAGCAGGATTATCACGGCCGAGGTCAGGGTGCGAATCTCCCTGAACAACTCGAAGTTGGCCAGCACCTCGGTCAGCGGGTAGAGCACGAATACTGCCACCACCGCTCCGTAGATGGTCGCTGCGCCGCCGAAAACTCCCCAGATCACGGCCTGGAACGAGAGCGCCACTTCCAGCGATGACGGCCCGGCCACCCGCATGAAATGCGCGAA
>JAENXP010000661.1 GCA_016649475.1 Burkholderiales bacterium
GCGGCGCCTGGCTGTACTGCGGCGAGCGCGCGGTGTTGCATCTGGGCGAGGTCGCCGAGGCCCCGCGCGGCGAAGGCTCACGGATCGAGCATTTCGCCTTCCGTGCCCAGGGTCTGGCCGAATTCCTCGACCTCCTGCGCGCGCGGGACATCGCCTACCGGTTCGCCGTCGTGCCCGACCTCGAACTGCGCCAGGTCCACATCTGCGATCCCGACGGCAACCACGTCGAGTTCGCCTTCGCCCGGGAGGAGGCATTGCCGGCGGAGCCCGGTCCGCCCGCGGCGTAATACCGACAATCGATAATGTCGAGCGGCTCTGCCAAGCCTTGTCATCCATGGACGCCCGCGCAGTCGCTTTCGGATCGACAGATTGGTTTTTCTGACAGTACGCTTTGGTTTCGATGGATTGAAATAGTGCAACAAAGGCACCAGACTATTTTTCAACTGCTGGGCCCGGCCAGCCTCAGGGCTGTCCTGGCGAAGCGGAAACCAGGCGCAACTGTGACTTAGGAATTTCAGGGAGCGACACTGCAAATGATACAAAAGGTGAAGGCGAACGGCATGAGCGTGGTCTATCGGTTCGATGGCCCGCAGGATGCCCCGGTGGTCATGTTGAGCAACAGCTTGATGTCCGACCATACGATGTGGGACCCGCAATTGCCCGTGCTCACCAAGTCTTTTCGCGTGCTGCGCTACGACACCCGCGGACACGGAGCCAGCGATGCACCGCCTGGGCCTTACACGATCAAGCTACTCGCTGAAGACGTAATCGCGCTGCTGGACGTGCTGAAAATCGACAAGGTGCATTTTGCCGGTCTTTCCATGGGCGGCATGATCGGACAGTTCCTGGGCGCCAACCATGCAGACAGGCTGCTTTCCTTGCTGCTGTGCGATACGGCAAGCGAGATGCCAACGCTGGAGATGTGGAGCGACCGCATTTCGACCGCCGAGACCAAAGGTGTTCCCGCGCTGGTGGACGGTACGCTGAAGCGTTGGTTTAGTCCGCCCTTTCTGGCGACGGGTGATCCCTCAATCGAAAAAGTCGCCGCGATGATCCGCACCACCAGCACTGTTGGATATGTCGGCTGCGCATGCGCCGTGCGGGACATGAGCCAGACCGCCATATTGTCAAAAATCAAGGTCCCGACAATCATTATTGTCGGCGAGGACGATCCGGCCTGCACGGTTGAGCAGTCGCGTGTTCTCCAGGAGCACATTGAGGGCGCAGACATGGTTGTACTGAAAAGCGCGGCGCACCTTTCCAATATCGAACAAACCGAGGCGTTCAATGCGGCCGTCATGACATTCCTGACGGCACAATCACCCAGAGCTTGAAACGACATATGCCGTTTCCAGATGAGTAACGATTTTTGCGGACTCCAACAGCCCGGGGCGCGGCGTGTCGCTGGCGCCTCGGCCGCCGGGGTTGCCGACCAAAGCGGAGAAGATGCCATGGATAACCAAGCCAAGCCCGGGGCCGTTGCCGCGCAGGTGCCGATGCTGATCGCCGGCGAGTGGGTACTCGGCGATCAACGCTACGAGGACCGCGATCCCTACCGCGGCGACCTGGTCGCGACGGCTCCCGAATCGAGCCGCGCCGAGGTCGACCGGGCGATCGCCGCCGCCGTCGAGGCGAAAAGCGTCATGGCCGCCATGCCGGGCTTTGAGCGCGCCAGGATGCTGCGAAAAGTCGGTCAGCTGCTCGACGAACGGGTCGAGGATATCGCCGGGATCATGGCGCGCGAGATGGGCAAGGCGATCACGGATGCCCGCGCTGAAGTTTCGCGCTCCCAAGACACCATCAGCCTGTCGGCCGAAGAGGCGATCCGCATCCAGGGTGAGCATGTTCCGCTCGACGGCTCGGCCATGGGGGCCGGCAAGATCGCCTTCCTGCTGCGCTTTCCGGTCGGCGTGGTCGGCGGCATCACACCCTTCAACGCGCCCTTCAACCTAGCCTGCCATAAGGTGGGTCCGGCGCTTGCGGCCGGCAATTCGGTGGTCCTGAAGGTGCCGCCGCAGACGCCGCTCGTCGTGCACAAGATGGTCGAGCTGTTCGTCGACGCCGGCGTGCCGAAGGGAGCGCTCAATGTGGTCTACGGCAGCGAGGCGGGACCGATGCTGGTCCGCGACCCGCGCGTCGACGTGATCAGCTTCACCGGCTCGAGCC
>JAENXP010000387.1 GCA_016649475.1 Burkholderiales bacterium
CCTGGACCATACCCGGCAATCAGGCACTGAACGCGCACCCGGAACACGTCTATAACCTGGTTGCGACCGAGCGCGGGCTGCTGATCCTGGCCGCGGACCTTCAGGACGCCTGCCTCGCGCGCTACCAGCTCACCGGCACGGTGCTCGCCTCGTGCAAGGGCAGGGCGCTCGAGCTGATCGGCTTTCGCCATCCGTTCTACGAGCGGCTGGCGCCGGTCTATCTGGGCGAATACGTCACGCTGGATACGGGCACCGGCATCGTGCACAGCGCCCCCGCCTACGGGGTGGAGGACTTCGATTCCTGCCGCCGCTACGGCATGAAGGATGAGCAGATCCTCACCCCGGTGATGGCGGACGGAAAGTTTGTTTCCTCGCTGCCGTTTTTCGGCGGCATGATGATCTGGAAGGCCAATCCGGAGATCGTCAAGAAAATCGGGGAAGCGGGCGCGCTGTTCCACTCCGAGGATTACGCCCACAGCTATATGCACTGCTGGCGCCACAAGACACCCATCATCTATCGCGCCAGCACGCAATGGTTCGCCGCCATGGACGCGCCGCCGGGCTTCAACGGCGCGAAGCCGGCCGAGTCATTGCGCGCGACGGCGCTGCGCGGCATCGAGAACACGCGCTTTTATCCCGACTGGGGCCAGGCGCGCCTGCACGGCATGATTGCCAACCGTCCGGACTGGACGCTGTCACGCCAGCGCCAGTGGGGCGTGCCCATGCCGTTTTTCATTCACAATGAAACGGGCGAGCTGCATCCGCGCACGCTCGAATTGCTGGAGCAGGTAGCCGTGCGCGTGGAGCAAGGCGGCATCGAAGCCTGGCAGACGCTGGACCCGCAGGAACTGCTCGGCGCCGAAGCCGGACAATATGCCAAGATCAAGGACACGCTCGACGTCTGGTTCGATTCGGGCTCGACGCACCAGACCGTGCTGGGCGGGCCGGGCCTCAAGGCGGGCGGCGCCGGCTCGCACGGCGCTGATCTGCAGTTCCCGGCCGACCTGTACCTGGAAGGCTCGGACCAGCACCGCGGCTGGTTTCATTCGTCGCTGCTGGTGTCGTGCATGCTGAACGGCACACCGCCGTACAAGGCGCTGCTGACCCACGGCTTCGTCGTCGACGGCCACGGGCGCAAAATGTCGAAATCGATGGGCAACGTGATCGCGCCGCAGAAAGTATCCGACACGCTGGGAGCGGAAGTGCTGCGCCTGTGGGTCGCGGCCACCGACTATTCGGGCGAGCTGTCGATCTCGGACGAGATCCTGAAGCGCGTGGTCGAGAGCTATCGCCGCATCCGCAACACGCTGCGTTTCCTGCTCGCCAATACGGCCGACTTCGATCCGCAGGCACACGCCTTGCCGGTCGCGGACTGGCTGGAGATCGACCGCTATGCGCTCGCGCTCACGCAGTCGGTGCAGCAGGAAATGATGCGCGACTACGAGAACTACGATTTTCATTTCGTGGTGCAGAAACTGCAGGGCTTCTGCTCCGAGGACCTGGGCGGGTTTTACCTCGACATACTCAAGGACCGGCTGTACACCGCGGGCAAGGACTCGAGGTCGCGGCGCTCGGCGCAGAATGCGCTGTACCAGATCTCGCAGCGCCTGGTGCGGCTGATGGCGCCTATCCTCTCCTTTACCGCTGAAGAGATCTGGGCGCTGGCCGGGAACGGCAAGGACAAGGACGAGACCGTGTTCACCCATACCTGGGAAGAATTCCCGGCCGCCGGTTATGCGCAGGAACTGCTCGATCGCTGGGGAAGAATCCGCAGCGTACGCGCCGAGGTGCAAAAGCAACTGGAGGAAGCGCGCGGCGCCGGGAAAATCGGCTCCTCGCTCCAGGCCGAAGTCGAGATCCGCGCCAGCGGGAGCAAGCTGGAACTGCTGCAGTCGCTGCAGGACGATCTGCGCTTCGTGCTGATCACCTCGAGCGCGGTGGTCACGCCGGTGGCGGCGGCAGCCGAAGAAGCGGTGATCGTGAATCCGAGCACGCACGCCAAATGCGAGCGCTGCTGGCATTATCGTGACGACACCGGCGCCGATGCCGCACACCCCGGTCTGTGCGGCCGCTGCGTATCCAACCTGTACGGCGCGGGCGAAGCGAGGGCGCATGCGTAGAGTTCTGCCCTGGTACGCCCTGGCCTTGCTGGTGGCGCTGCTGGACCAGTTGACCAAGTATTGGGTCAGCGCCAGCATGCGCTACGGCGAAGCGCGCGCCTACAGTGAGTTTTTCAATCTGGCGCTGACGCATAATCGCGGCGCGGCGTTCAGTTTTCTCGCCAGCGCCGCCGGCTGGCAACGCGGTTTTTTCATCGCCATCGCGCTGATCGCGATCATCGTCATCGGCGTGCTGCTGGCGCGCCATGCGCGCGACAAGCTGTTCTGCCTATCGCTCGCCTTGATTCTGGGCGGCGCGATAGGCAATGTCATCGATCGCATCGCACTCGGCTACGTCGTCGATTTTCTCGATTTTCATTTGTCGGGCTGGCACTGGCCGGCGTTCAACCTGGCCGATTCGGCCATCACCGCGGGTGCGGTGCTGCTGGTCGCAGACAACTTTTGGCCCGGCGCGAAGCGCGCTGGTGCGGCGCCGTGAGCGCATCGGCCGGGCGTGATCCGGTGCCCGCCTACCCATCCGTCGAGGTTCAGCCATGGAAATCCTGCTAGCCAATCCCCGCGGCTTTTGCGCCGGGGTCGAGCGCGCCATCAGCATCGTCGAACGCGCGCTGGAGTTGTACGGCGCGCCGATCTATGTCCGCCACGAGGTGGTGCACAACAAGTTCGTGGTCGACGACCTGCGTGCGAAGGGCGCGGTATTCGTGGAGGATCTGGACCAGGTGCCTGCGGGCAGCACGTTGATATTCAGCGCCCACGGCGTGTCGCAGGCGATCAGGCGCGATGCCGCGGCGCGCGGCCTCAAGGTGTTCGACGCCACCTGTCCGCTGGTGACCAAGGTGCATGTCGAGGTCGCCAAGATGCGCGAGCAGGGCCGCGGCATCATCATGATCGGCCATCGCGGACACCCGGAGGTCGAGGGCACCATGGGACAGGCGACGCAGAGCATGTACCTGGTGGAGACGGTCGCCGACGCCGAGCGGCTGGAGGTCGAGGACCCGGGCCAGCTCGCCTACGTCACCCAGACCACGTTGTCCGTGGATGACGCAGCCGCCATCGTCGAAGCCCTGAAAAAGCGTTTTCCCGGCATCGTCGGACCGAAGAAGGACGACATCTGCTACGCCACCCAGAACCGCCAGGACGCGGTGAAATTCATGGCGCCGCAGTGCGATCTGGTGATCGTGGTCGGATCGCCCAACAGTTCCAACTCCAACCGCCTGCGCGAGGTGGCGCAGACTTTGGGAGTGGAGGCGCACATGATCGACAATGCGTCCGAACTGCGCCCGGAATGGCTGCAAGGCCGCAGCCGCATCGGCGTCAGCGCGGGCGCATCGGCGCCGGAAGTGCTGCTGCTGGAAGTCATCGCCAGGCTGCAGGCAATGGGGGCGAAGCGCGTGACGCAGCTAAAAGGGAAAGAGGAGGGCGTGACCTTCCCCCTGCCCAAGGGGCTGTCCGCGGCAGGCTGACGCTGCTGCGAACCCGGCGCCTGCGTTGTTATTTCGGCGCGGCTGCGTCGGTCGTGTTGGTGGTGTCGGTGGTGTTGGTCGTATTGTTCGTGTCGGCTGTATCCTGCGGCGCCGTTGCGGGCGCACCCCCG
>JAENXP010000843.1 GCA_016649475.1 Burkholderiales bacterium
CTATACCGCGACCGCGCCCGACCTGTCCAGCCTGGTGACCAAACTGCGGCGCGCGCGCCCGGACGTGATCCTGCACACCGGTTACAACCCCGACATCACGCTGTTCCTGCGCCAGTCGAAGGAGCAGGGTCTGAAATGGAAGGCACTGATCGGCCACGGCGCGGGTTACGGCCAGATCGCCAAACTTACTGAGACTTTCGGTGAGGACGTGAACTACCTGTTCAACGTCGACCCGGCGGCGGCTCAATTGCTCGACCCGAAGACGCTCAAACCGGGCATGGGCGACCTGACCAATGAGATGGTCAAGCGCTACCAGGCGGCGAAGGGTCCGGGCGAAGTGCCGCCGCACGCGAGCATGGGCTTCAACCACACCTATGTTTTCCTCACCGATGTGCTGCCGCGGGCGATCAAGAAATACGGCGGCTATGACGCCGAAGCCTTGCGCAAAGCAGCACTCGACACCGACATTCCGGTCGGCGGCACCATCCAGGGCTACGGCGTGAAATTCCTTCCGCCGGGAAACAAGATGTCGGGGCAGAACGAGCGTGCCTCGATGGTGGTGATGCAGTATGTCAAAGGCAAGACTTTTATCGTCTGGCCGAGTGCGATACGCACAGCCGATCCCGTGATGCCGCTGCCCAAAGGCCATGCTTACGCACAGTAAAGCCGATTAGCGCCAAGTGCTGCAGCTAAATGGGCTGACCAAGAAGTTCGGGGGATTCACCGCAGTCAGCGGTGTGTCCTTCGAACTCGAGGAAGGGGAAATTCTCGGGCTGATCGGTCCCAACGGCTCGGGCAAGAGCACCATCTTCAACCTGATCGCCGGCATGCATGCGCCGACGGCGGGTTCTATCCGCTTTCAGGGAAAAGAAATCGGCGGCTTACTGCCGGCAAATGTCTGCCACCTCGGAGTCGGCCGCACCTATCAGATTCCGCGACCGTTCCGCAAGCTATCCATCCTGGAGAATGTCGCGGTCGCGGCGTTCTACGGCCAGAACGGGCGCATCGCCCGCAGTCTGGCCTGGCGGCACGCGGAAGAAGCGCTGGACCTGGTACAACTGCCCCATGCCAACAACGCGCGCGTCGACGGCCTGGGCGCGGCTGGGTTGAAGAAACTCGAGTTGGCGCGCGCCCTGGCGACCCAACCCAGGCTGCTGCTCGCGGATGAAAGCCTGGGCGGGCTGGACGAAAAGGAGATGGATCAGGCCGGCGACATGCTTGCGCGCGTGCGCAAGGAAAAGGGCATCACCATCGTCTGGGTCGAACACATCATGGGCGTGCTGATGCGCATCGTTGATCGCTGCATCGTACTCGACCATGGCGAGCTGATCGCGCAGGGCCTGCCGCGCGAAGTGGCGCACGACCCCAAGGTGATTGAGGTCTACCTCGGCAGCGACGCAGCCGAGGTTCAGCAGCGGGTGGATACCTGAACCATGCTTGAACTCAAATCGGTCTCCGCCGCCTACGGCAGTTTCCAGGCGCTGTTCGACGTTTCCCTCAAGGTGGATGCGGGCGAGGCGGTGGCGGTGATCGGCCCAAACGGTGCTGGAAAAAC
>JAENXP010000517.1 GCA_016649475.1 Burkholderiales bacterium
GCTCGCCGGCGAGCCCGCCGGTTTTGACCGGCTGCAAACGCACGCTGCCGCCGCTGTCGACCAGCCAGACATTGGGCGTATCGCCCTTGGAGTAGATCGCCGCCACCGGCAGCTCGATGCGCGTATCGCGTGCCGCAAAGCTCACCTCGACGCGCGCGCTCATGCCCAGTTCGACCTCTTCGCCCGGCTGCAGGATGGTGATGCGCGCGCCATAGGTGCGCGTGGCCGGATCTGCAGCCGGCGACACTTCGCGCAGACGGCCGGCCCAGCGGCGTCCGCCCAAGGCGTTCAGCGTGATGGCGAATTCGCCTCCCTGCGCGAGCTGTTCGCGCTGGGATTCGGGCACGGCAATCGCGATTTCCCGGTCGCCCGGACGCGCTAGCCGCGCCACCGTCTGCCCGGCACTGACCACCTGGCCGGCTTCGGCTTCGATTGCGGTGATTACGCCGGCGGTGTCCGCAGCGAGCAGTGCGTAGCTGGCCTGGTTGGCCGCCTGGCTCGCCTGCGCCCGCGCGGCGTCGAGGCGCGCGGATGTGGTGTCGAGCAGGCTCTGCCGCCGCTCCAGTTCGGCCTGGCTGATGAAGTTTTTCGCCCGCAGTTCGCGATAGCGCGCAAGATCGGCCGCGGCCAGGATCTTGTCGGCCTGGTACTGCGCCACCTGCGCATTCGCGCTCGCGACCGCAAGTTCGAGGTCGCGGGCGTCGATGCGCGCGATCGGCTGGCCGGCATGCACCCTGGTGCCGACCTCGACCAGCCGCTCGAGGATCTTGCCGGGGACGCGAAAGCCCAGGCGCGTTTCGTAGCGTGCGCGCACGTCGCCGGGAAATTCGACCGAGCGCGTGCGCTCGACGGGTCCGACCTTGAGCACCCGCACCAGGCGGATTTCCTCGACTTTAGGAGGCGGCGCCTTGCCGCAGCCCGCCGCAAGCAAAGCCGTCAGCGCCAGCGCACCCGCGTTGATGAGTTTCATCGTTACCCCGCATATTGTGCCACGCACTGCGCGGCGGCGATGCTGCCCGAACACCGCGCAGTATACCTGTTGACCTGGCCTAGGACTGTTCTAAGTGGCAGCCTTGTGCCGCGCGCGCGCGCGCACGCCCAGCGCGGCGAGTTCGTTCAAGAGCAGTGCGCTGATCACCAGGGCGCCGCCCGCCAGTGTGGCCAGCGCCGGAGCTTCGCCCGCGCCGAGCCAGGCCCACAGCGGGCCGAGCACGACTTCGAGCAAGGCGAGCAGCGCGATCTCGGGTGCCGACAGATGCGGGCTCGCGCGCACCATCAGCATGCACGGCAAGCCGAGTTGCAGGCAGCCGAGCACGGCAAGCAGCGCCAGGTCGTGCGCGTTCGCTTTGAAGGGCAATGCGTAGGGCAGGGTGAGGGCGGCGGAGAACACTGCGCCCAGGAGCACTGCCGGGACGAGATCGACCGCGCGGCCGGCGTGCTTCAGTGTGACCAGGTTGACCGCCGCAGCCATAGGGACGGCCAGGGCGATCAGCATTCCGGCGACGTGGCGCGACTCGCCGGCGGCGAAACCCGAACCGAACATCCACAGCATGCCGGCGATTGCGAGCGCGATCGCGGCCCAGGTGCGCGGCGCGATCGGCTCGCGCAGAACCGCGCGCGCCAGCAGCGCGGTGAGCAGCGGCGCGATGCTGTTGACGATCAGGGTGTTCGCGGTGGTGGTGGTCATCAGCGCAAGCATGAACGCTACGAACATGATGGACCACATCGCGCCGGAGAGGATGCCGTAGCCGCCGGTCGCGCGCACCGCCGCCCACGCGCCGCGGCCGCGGGTGTAGAGCAGCGAGGCGAGCACGAAGACGGCGGCGAACAGGCTGCGCCAGAAGGTGACTTCCCAGCGCCCGGTGGATTCGAGATGGCGCGAAACCACGCCGGCGATGCTCCATAACGTCGCAGCGACGATCATCAGCGCGATTGCGCGGCGGTGCGCTGCGGCGTCGCGCGTGTCGGTCATGTGCTGCGCCCGGCGAGAAAGCGGTCGAGTTCGGCGGCGAGGCCCGCGGTTTCGCTGTCGACGAAATCATAGCGCGCGCGCACCACGGGCTGATCGAGTGAAATCAAGCCCGCGAGGTCGATGGGTGTTGCGGACACGACTACTTCGACCCGGGCACTGTTGATGGTCTGCCGCAGCGCTTCGAGTTGCGCCGCTGTATAGCCCAGCGCCGGCAGCACCGGGCCGATGTGCGGGTACTGCGCGTAGACCGCGGCGATTTCGGCTGCGGCGCAGGCGCGCGGATCGACGATGGCTGCGGCGCCTGCCTGCAGTGCTGCGACGTAACCCGCGCCGTGAGGCATGCCGCCGTGGGTGAGCGTGGGGCCGTCCTCGACCACCAAAACGCGCCGGCCGCTGACCGCCGCCGCGTCGTCCAGACGCACCGGCATGGAGCCGCGCACGATCGCCGCACCTGGATTGGCGCGGCGCGCGGCGTCCATCACCTGCTGCACCGTGCCGGCGTCGGCGGCATCGGTTTTCGCCAGCAACACGATGTCGGCCATGCGCAGCACGGTTTCGCCGGGATGGTAGGCGGTTTCGTGGCCAGGGCGCAGCGGATCGAGCAGCACGATGTGCAGGTCGGGACGCACGAAGGGAAAATCGTTGTTGCCGCCGTCCCACAGGATCAGATCGGATTCGCGCCCGGCCTGCTCGATGATGCTGACATAGTCCACGCCGGCATAGACTATGTTTCCGGCGGCGAGATGCGGTTCGTATTCTTCGCGCTCTTCCACGGTGCAGGCCGCGCGCTCCAGATCGGCGCGTGTTTCGAAGCGTTGTACGCCCTGGCGCGCGAGATCGCCGTAGGGCATGGGATGGCGCACCACCGCGGCGCGCAGCCCGCGTCTGCGCAGTTCGCGCGACAGCCAGCGGCTGACCGGCGACTTGCCGCAGC
>JAENXP010000096.1 GCA_016649475.1 Burkholderiales bacterium
GCCACCATGGCCATGACGATAGGCATCACCGCCGCCTGCATCGCGCGCCGCACCCAGCCGGAAGCGCCTAGCACCAGCATCAGCAACCCGGTGACGTGATAGGCGCCGATGACCTCGGCGAAACTCAGGTGGCCCAGGGCCGGGCCGATCAGCACCGCGCCCGGAATGCTCCAGAAAAGCACCAGCGGCTGGCGGTAAATCCAGCAGAATGCAATGGTGATCAGGCCGTTGAGGAAGAAGGAGCCGAACAGCCACGAGGACAGATCGGATTCGGCAAGGCCGCCCTGGCGGGCTACAGCGAGAATGATGGCCACCGGACCCGTGGTCGCGAATATGAACGCCACCAGGGCATTGAGGGCATACAGCCCGCCGAAATCGGCGGCGATCTGGCGCAGTCCGGGCGGTGTTTTGTCGGGTGCTTCGAACGGCATGCCGCAGTTTAGCCGAATCCCGCAGGACCGGGCGTGCCGGCGCGATCCGCGCGTCTCTCAAACGACAGCTTCAAGCGATAGCTTGCCACGCTGCGGCGCGCAGGCTAACCTCGGCCTGTGACCTCGACTAGGAATCCGGGCGCCGACGGCGCGGGCAAGCTATCGTGCTGGTGCTGGAACAACTGAGCAAGACTTACGAGGGCGCGCGCCGGCGCAGCGTGTTGCGCGGCGTCGATCTCGTGCTCGGCGCGGGCGAGTACATCGCCGTGATGGGCGAATCCGGCATCGGCAAATCGACGCTGCTCAATCTGATCGCCGGGCTGGACCGCCCCGATGCGGGCAGCATCCGGCTCGATGGCGTCGATCTGAGCGCACTGGACGACGATGCACTGACCGGGCTGCGCCGCTCGCGCATGGGCTTCGTGTTCCAGGCCTTTCACATCCTGCCCTACCTGAGCCTGGCGCAGAACGTCGCGCTGCCGCTGCTGCTGAACCGCGTCGCCGAGCCTGAAGCCGCGGCGCGCACGCGCGCGATGCTCGCCGCCGTCGGCCTCGAAGGGCGCGAAGCGAGCATGCCGCGCGAATTGTCCGGCGGTGAACTGCAGCGGGTCGCCATTGCACGCGCACTGGTGCATCAACCCGGGTTGCTCCTCGCCGACGAGCCGACCGGCAACCTCGATCCGGAGAGCGCCGCACAGGTGCTGTCGCTGCTGCGCGAGCAGGTCAAGACCAGGAATGCCGCCTGCATCCTGGTGACGCATTCGCAGGCAGCGGCCGCCACCGCGGACCGCGTCGTGATACTCACAGCGCAGGGCATGCGCGAGGGCCGGTGATGCCGGCGCCGCCCGCGCTGGCCTTGTCGCCCGCTGCGCTGTTCCTCGCGCCGCTGGCGCAGCACAAGGGCAGGCTCGCGGTGTCCGTGCTGGCGATTGCGCTGGGCGTGGCCCTGGGCTATGCGGTACAGCTCATCAATAACGTGGCGCTGAACGAATTCTCGCAGGCGGTGCGCGCGCTTGCGGGCGAGGCCGATCTGGAGATCCGCGGTCCGCGCGCGGGCTTCGACGAGATGCTCTATCCGCGCATCGCGCGCCTGCCGCAGGTGGCCGTGGCGAGCCCGGTGCTGGAAGTCGATGCCAAGCTGCCCGGCAGGCGGGAATCGCTGCGCGTGCTGGGGGTGGACGCATTCCGTGCGGCGCAGGTGCAACCGGGATTGATCGGCGGCGCGAGCGCGGACAGGCTCGAGCTGTTGCGCCCGGACGCCTTGTTCCTCAGTCCGGCCGCGGCCGACAGCCTGGGCGTAAAGACCGGCGACCGGCTTGCGCTGCAAGTGGGTCTGGCCGAAGTGAGTCTGCGCGTGGCCGGCATTTTGCGCGGCAGCGGGCGCGAGCGCCTCGGGGTGATGGACATCGCCGCCGCGCAGCTGGCGCTGGGGCGCATGGGGAGCATCAGCCGCCTCGACATCCGCGCGCGCGCCGGAGCGGACATAGGCACCTTGCAGGCGCGACTGCAGGCCGTGCTGCCGCCGGGCCTGGTGGTGGAGCGCCCGCAAAACGATGTGCAGCGCAACGCCAGTTTGTCGCGCTCTTATCGCGTCAATCTCAACGTGCTCGCGCTGGTGGCGCTGTTCACCGGCGGCTTCCTGGTGTTTTCGGCGCAGGCGCTGTCGGTAGTGCGCCGGCGCGCGCAACTCGCGTTGTTGCGTGTGCTCGGCCTGACCCGCGGCGGCCTGGTGCGCATGCTGCTCGCCGAGGGCGCGCTGATCGGCGCGGCCGGTGCCGCGATCGGGCTCGTGGCGGGCTACCTCATGGCCGCTGCCGTGCTCGAGCGTTTCGGCGCCGATCTGGGCGCCGGCCAGTTTCGCGGTCTGCATCCCGACCTGCACGCCGAGCCCTGGGCGAGTGCGCTGTTTTTCGCGCTGGGCGTGCTCGTGGCCGTGGCCGGCAGTCTGAGCGCCGCGCTGGAAGCAGCGCGCGCGGCGCCGGCACAGGCGCTCAAAGCGGGCGACGAGCAGACTGCGTTCGCGCGACTGCAGCCAGCCTGGCCTGGCCTCGCCCTCATCCTGCTGGGCCTGATCTGCACCGCACCGGGGCCGGTCGGCGGCATTCCCTTGTTCGGCTATGTCGCGATCGCACTGTTGCTGGTAGGCACGCTCGCGCTGATGCCGCGTCTGGCGACGGGGGTGTTCGGCATGCTGCCACGTCCGCGCGGCGCCGGCGCGCAGCTGGCGCTGGCGCAGTTGCAGGGCGCACCCGGACAGGCTGCGGTGAGCCTGGCGGCGATCGTGGCCAGCTTCTCCCTGATGGTGGCGATGGCGATCATGGTGGCCTCGTTTCGCGTCTCGCTGGACGCCTGGCTGGACCAGGTGCTGCCAGCCGACCTTTACTTGCGCACCGGCGTGGGCGGCGACACGGCTTTTCTCTCGCCGCAGGACGAAGCGCGCATTGCGGGCTTGCCCGGCGTGCGCCGGGTCGAATTCCTGCGTTTTCAGCAACTGCTGCTCGATCCGGGCAAACCGCGCGTGGCGCTGCTCGCGCGCTCACTCGAGCGCAAGGATGCCGCCGCACGCCTGCCGCTGGTGGGCGATGCGATGCTGCCGCGCACAGGCGAACCGCCGCCCTTGTGGGCGAGCGAAGCCATGGTGGATCTCTACGGCTATGCCGTGGGCAAGGTGGTGGAACTGCCGCTCGCGGGCGAGCTGCAGCGCTTCACCGTGGCCGGCATCTGGCGCGACTACGCGCGCCAGCACGGCTCGGTGATCATCGAGCGCAATCTGTATATCACCTACAGCGGCGATCGCAATGCCAACGACGCGGCGCTGTATCTTGCGCCGGGCGCCAATCCCGCGGCGATCGAACGGGCGATACGCGCCAGCGTTCCCGGCGCGTCCAATCTTGAGTTCGGCTCACCCGGCACGATACGCGCAAGGTCGCTGAATGTTTTCGATCGCACCTTTGCCGTGACCTATGCGCTCGAAGCGGTGGCGGTGCTGATCGGCCTGTTCGGCCTGTCCTCGAGCTTCGGCGCACTGGTGCTCGCGCGCAGCCGGGAATTCGGCATGCTGCGCCATGTGGGCATGACGCGGCGCCAGATCGGCGCCATGCTGGCTGCGGAGGGCGCGCTGGTGAGCGCGCTCGGCCTCGCTCTGGGGCTCGCGCTGGGCTGGGTGATCAGCCTGGTGTTGATCCACGTGGTCAACCGCCAGTCGTTCCACTGGAGCATGGAGCTGCATTCGCCGTGGGGATTGCTCGCGCTGCTCGCGGCGGTGCTGCTGGTCTTCGCCACGCTGACGGCGCTCGCGAGCGGCCGGCGCGCGCTGGGCGTCGATGTGGTGCGCGCGGTGCGGGAGGATTGGTGATGGGCGCGTACGCCAGGGCGGCGCTGCTGCTGGCGCTGGGTCTGGCCGGTTTGGCTGGTTTGGGCGCGGCCGCGGTCTCCGCGGACTACGCGGACTACGCGAAAGTGCGAGCCGGCGATGAATTGCAGTTCCCGCGCGATCATGGCAGCCATCCGCAATTTCGCACCGAGTGGTGGTACCTCACGGGCTGGGTGAGCGACGAGAGCGGCCGCGATGCGGGCATACAAATCACGTTCTTTCGCAATCGTCCGCGCGTGGCCGAAGACAATCCGAGCCGCTTCGCGCCGCGCCAGCTGCTGTTCGCGCATGCGGCATTGGCCGATGCGGGGACGGGAAAACTGCTGCACGACCAGCGCGCCGCGCGCGCCGGCTTCGGTCTGGCCGAGGCGCAGCAGGGGCGCACCGACGTGGGCATCGACGACTGGTCGCTGCGGCAGACCGGGGAGGGCTACAGCGCCCGGATCGCGGCGCGTGAATTCGAGTATGCGCTCGAGTTCAGGCTGACCCAGTCGGTACTGCTGCAAGGCGTGCGCGGCCTGAGCCGCAAGGGGCCGGACCCGGCGCAGGCGAGCTTTTACTACAGCCAGCCGCATCTGGCGGTTTCGGGTTCCATCACGCTCGGGGGCGAGAAGCGCGTGGTGCGCGGCGTCGCATGGCTCGATCACGAGTGGTCGAGCGAATATCTGGCGCCGCAGGCGCAGGGTTGGGACTGGATCGGCCTGAATCTCGCCGACGGCGGCGCGTTGATGGCTTTTCGCATACGCGACCGCTCGGGCGGCACCCTCTGGGCGGGCGGTTCGAGGCGTGCCGCCGACGGGCGCGTGCGCGTGCTCGACGCGGACGAAGTCAGTTTCCAGCCCTTGCGCCGCTGGCGTTCACCACGCACGCAAACCGAGTATCCGGTCGCACTGCGGGTGCGCGCGGGCGACCTGGACTTCGAACTGGTACCGATGATGGATGATCAGGAACTCGACTCGCGTGCGAGCACCGGAACCATATATTGGGAAGGCGCGGTGACGGCCAAGACGGGAGACAAACTGCTGGGCAAGGGCTATCTGGAACTGACCGGCTACTGGCGGCCGCTGCGACTGTGAGGCGGGCTTGATTTTCGGTGAATGGCTGGCGCTGGCGGCGATTGCCCTGGCGGTCGGTTTTTTCATCGGCGCCGTGGGCGTGGGCGGCATCCTGCTGATCCCGGCGCTGGTCTGGCTGGGCGGCGTGCACGTACATCAGGCAACGGCGACCGCGCTGTTCTCTTTCATGTTCACCGGATTCGCGGGTACCTGCTTGTTCCAGCGCCGCGGCTCGATCGACTGGCATATCACGCTCCCGGTGCTCGGCGGCGCGCTGATTTTCAGCTATCTGGGAGCCAGGGCCAATGCCATGGTGAATGCGCAGGCGCTCACGCTGATCGTGGCGCTGCTCGTGGTTTTTGCCGGCGCCTACATACTGCTGCCTGCGCCGCGAGAAAACGCAGCGCATCGCGACGGCCGTACACGCGCGCAGCAGTTGCTGCTGGTGATCGTGGGCGCGCTCGCGGGTTTCGGCTCCGGCCTGTCCGGCGCGGGCGGTCCGCTGTTCTCGGTGCCGATGATGCTGGTACTCGGTTTCGCACCGCTGGCTGTCATCGGCGCCAGCCAGGTGCTGCAGATCGTAGCCGCGCTGGCAGGCACTGTGGGCAACCTGCAGTTCGGTTCGATCGACTTCATGCTCGCCGGCTGGATCACCCTGTTCGAACTCGCGGGGGTAGTGGCGGGCGCGCGCGCTGCGCACGCCCTCAGCCTGGGCGTGCTGCGACGTTCGGCAGGCGGCCTGTGCCTGCTCACCGGTCTGCTATTGCTGGCGCGCTCGCTCTAAGCGGCGAGCCGCACTGCTGTGTCCGGGCGCCTGGCACCGCTCCACGGTGGGCGGCGCGGCTACCTGGCGCCCTGAACCGACGCGACTCGTCCGTTTTCGAAGTTGACCTTGCCGCCTGTCGAATACACCCACTGCTCCGATTTTCCGGCTGCGGCACCGATCTCGTTCACCTGGCGTGGCCGACCCCAGGCCAGGGTGACCTGGTCTGCGGTCATCCCGGCGGTGACTTTCTCCGCAATCACCGCGCGCTCTATCTCCAGCGGCCATTTGCGTGCCTTGATCTTCTGCTCGCGTTCGAGCGCGGCCCGACGCTGCGCCTGCGCACGGATCTTGTTTGCCTGGCGTTCGTCATCGGCACTCTCTCGCATCTCGCGTTTGCTTCTTTCGTCGGTGGAGAGATAGATATTCAGGACCTCTATTTTGGCTATCTGCGCGTCGTCGAGGGTTCCCTCCGGTTGAAGGAGGACGCGCCATTGCATACGCTCGCCGGGAGTCACCTGGATGGTGTCGATGTCGGTCGAAAGGACGCTACCGTCAGCCCGGCTCATGATCATCTTGAACGTCGCAGCGATCAGCCGCTCTCCGGCGGTAGTGCGGTCGCTCGTGGTGAACGAGACTATCAATTCGCGTCCACGGCTGGTGTCTTCGATTCTCACGGCCAGGGGATCACCCTTTTGCATCACTACCGCCGTGTGGTCTCGCAAAGTGATCGCAGCGGCAGCGCTGCGATCCGGCAGACCCAGCGTGAACAGGGCCACGCCTGCAAGCAAAAGTCCAAATGTCAGCTTCTTCATACAACCTCCATAGCTCAGGGCCGGCGGCACCCACTTCAAGCACCGCAGTTCAGGACAATTATCCCGGAATAAGCCGGTTCGATTCAATGCTTATCCTAGGCTTGCAGCGGACCCGCCGCGCATGGCGGGCAAGCAGCCTGTCAGGTGCAGATGCCTCGATCTTCTCCAGCCTGCGCCCCTGCGGGAAAAATCCGCGCCCTTCCACCGCATAGCTAGTCTATGACCTCAATGGTTCCGCTTGCCGTAACCGTCACGATGCTGACCCCGGCTTCAAAGTTCGGCGGGCTGACTTCCTGCGCGGACGCAGTTGCACGCATTGCCTCGAAATGCGGCCGAGGCGCATTGTAGCCATTTGTCACTTTCAGACGCTCCAGCTTGTAACTGCGACCGTCCAGCGCGGCACGGATGATTTCGGCCCGCGCCTTGAAGGCAGCTATCGCCTCGGCGATGAGGGCGTTCTCCGCATTGCGGCGCGTTTCCTGCGATACCGCAAACTGGATGCTGCCCAGGCGCATGTCTGTCTGCAGCCTGCCGATCAGGCCGGAAGCAGCCTCGAAATCACTGCTTTCAAGGCGAATCTCGGCGCGGCCACGCCAGGCGACTAGCGCATGGCTCTTGGAATAGACCGGATAGGTCTGGTTGCCGCCCGAACGCACCCGCACACGCTTGTAGTCCTTGGCGATCTGCAATGCTTCGTTGATGCTATTGTTCAACGCACTGGACAGCGTGGCCGGGTTGGCGTCGTTGAGTTCTACGTAAAGACTGGCATTGAGCAGATCATTTTGCAGCTCGCGCTGCGCTTCCGCGTGCAACTCGACCAGGCTGTGACGGGCTAGCTCAGTCTCGGCGGCGTAGGCGCCGGCCGCGTATGCAAATGTAACTCCAAGAAAAAACCGGATGCAGATACGCACATAGACTCCGATGGCAGGCGGCGGGTATGCAAGTATAGCCATCTTGCGCATGGCCGCCATCGGCTGCAGGCTGCGCTCGGCCAGGTCTCCTTCTGCATTGCGCACATCCCAGCTACCTGCCGGCAGTTTCAGTCCGAAATTCA
>JAENXP010000751.1 GCA_016649475.1 Burkholderiales bacterium
GCCCATGGAAGCGCTGGCGGCCGAGCTGGTCGAAAATGCGCCGGCGGGCATAGAGCGGGTGTACTTCTGCTCCGGCGGCTCGGAGGCGGTGGAAGCCGCGCTCAAGCTCGCGCGCCAGTATTACGTCGAAATCGGCCAGGCACAGCGCTCTCATGTGATCGCGCGCGGACAGAGTTATCACGGCAATACTCTGGGCGCCCTGGCTGCCGGCGGCAACCTGTGGCGGCGCAAGCAGTTTCAGCCGCTGCTGGTCGAGGTTTCGCATGTCTCGCCGTGTTACGCCTATCGCGGCAAACAGCCGGAGGAGAGCGACGCCGCGTACGGCAAGCGCTTGGTAAGCGAGCTCGAGGAGGAGGTGTTGCGGCTGGGGCCGGATCGGGTCATTGCCTTTATAGCGGAAACCGTAGGCGGGGCGACGCTGGGCTGCGTCACACCGGTTCCGGGTTATTTCGCCGGCGTACGCGCCGTGTGCGACAAGTACGGCGTACTGTTGATCCTGGACGAGGTCATGTGCGGCATGGGTCGCTGCGGCACGCTCTACGCCTGCGAACAGGAGAACGTGGTGCCCGATCTCATTTGTATAGGCAAAGGCCTGGGCGCAGGGTATCAACCCATAGGCGCGCTGTTGGCGAGCGCAAGAATTTATGACGCCGTGGTAGGCGGCTCGGGCTTTTTCCAGCACGGCCATACCTATACGGGTCATGCCAGCGCGTGCGCCGGCGCACTGGCGGTGCAGCGTGCAGTGAAAAGTCGCGGTCTGCTGGCAAAGGTGCGCGAGCGCGGTGCTGGACTTGAAGCAAGGTTGCGCGCGCGCTTCGGCGATCACCCTCATGTAGGCGAAATTCGCGGCCGCGGCCTGTTCTGGGGGCTGGAACTGGTGCAGGAGCGCGCGAGCAAACAGCCATTCGATCCAAAACGCAGGATCAACGCCCGGCTCAAGCTTGGTGCACTGAAAAACGGACTGATGTGCTATCCCATGGGGGGTACGTTAGACGGAGTGGCCGGCGATCATGTGATGCTCGCCCCGCCTTTCATCATCAGCGAAGCGCAGCTCGACGAAGTCGTGGACAAGCTCGCGCGTTCGATCGATGAGGTAATTGCGGCAAATTAGGCCGGATTTGCGCCATTAAAAATGGGGTTTGGAAATTCCCACTGGGACCACGCCGTGCATTTCAAAGCCGCGATTGCATAATAAAGTGCGGCAGTATCTTTAAATACACCTCGTACACCTCGACCAATCTGGGCTAAGTCGCAAATTTGAACTCCGAGATCGCCCTTTTTCTGATTCAGGACGGCCTGACGAATGGGGCGATCTACGCGCTGCTGGCCCTGGCCTTGGTGCTGGTATTCGCGGTTACGCGGGTCATATTTATTCCGCAAGGCGAGTTTGTCGCATATGGTGCGCTTACGCTCGCCAGCCTTCAGCTGGGCAAATTGCCAGGCACTGCTTGGCTGCTATTGGCCGCGGGCTTGGCAGTAGCGACCGTGGAGCTGGTGCAGGCACTTCGTTACGGTGCGGCGCGGCGCATCCCGGCCATCATTTTCACCTATATCATCATCCCGGTTTTCCTACTAGGCCTTGCCTGGTGGGCGGCTCCACAGAAGCCAGCACTTACTCTGCAGGTTTTGCTGGCGCTCCTTCTGGTGGTGCCGCTAGGACCCATGGTGTATCGCCTGGCCTACCAGCCGCTTGCCAATGCGTCGGTGCTGGTGCTGTTAATCATTTCGGTGGCAGTGCACTTCGCTATGACCGGACTGGGTTTGGTATTCTTTGGCGCCGAGGGCTCGCGCACGCCGGCCTTCTCCGATGCTCATTGGAAACTCGGCGTGCTTACTATCTCCGGTCAGA
>JAENXP010000067.1 GCA_016649475.1 Burkholderiales bacterium
AAAATCACAGTGGTCGGTACGGGATACGTGGGATTGGTCAGCGGTGCCTGCCTTGCAGACGTCGGCAACGACGTGCTGTGTCTGGACCTCGACGCGAGCAAAATAAAAATGCTCAATGAGGGCGGCATCCCGATCTACGAGCCGGGCCTGCAGGACATGGTAAATCGCAACCACAAGGCCGGGCGCCTGGATTTCACTACCGACGTCGAGCGCGCGGTTGCTTTCGGGACGGTGCAGTTCATCGCGGTAGGAACACCGCCCTCGGAGGACGGTTCGGCCGATCTGCAATACGTGCTTGCGGCGGCACGCGCAATCGGCAGGCACATGCGCGACTACCGCGTGGTGGTGGACAAATCCACCGTGCCGGTGGGAACGGCCGACAAGGTGCGTGCCGTCATTGCCGAAGAGCTGAAGCAGCGCGGCGCCGACATCGCCTACAGCGTGGTGTCCAACCCGGAGTTTCTCAAGGAAGGCGCCGCGCTCGAGGATTTCATGCGTCCCGACCGTATTGTTGTGGGCAGCGACGACGAACACGCGACGCAAATCATGCGCAATCTCTACGCACCGTTCCAGCGCAGCCACGAACGCGTGATCATCATGGACGTGCGTTCGGCCGAGCTCACCAAGTACGCTGCCAATGCGATGCTTGCTACGCGCATTTCCTTTATGAATGAACTCGCCAATCTGGCCGAGCGTCTGGGCGCGGACATCGAATGCGTGCGTCGCGGAATCGGCGCCGATCCGCGCATCGGTTACCATTTTCTGTATCCGGGCGCGGGCTACGGCGGCTCCTGCTTTCCCAAGGACGTGCAGGCGCTGATGCGCACCGCGGGTGAGGCGGGCATGGATCTGCTCATCCTCGACGCGGTGGAGCGGGCCAACGCGGCGCAGAAGCAGGTGCTCGGCAACAAGATCCTGAAGCGCTTCGGCCCCGAGCTGAAAGGACTGAATTTCGCCCTCTGGGGGCTGGCATTCAAGCCCAATACCGACGATTTGCGCGAGGCGCCGAGCCGGGTGCTGCTGGCCGAGCTGCTCGCGCGCGGCGCGAGCGTCACTGCCTACGACCCGGTTGCCATGCCCGAGGCGCGGCACATCTATCAGGCCGAAAGCCGGGTACGGTTTGCAGACTCGCCGATGGCGGCGCTAGAAGGCGCCGACGCGCTGGCGATCGTGACCGAGTGGAAGGAATTCCGCAGCCCGGATTTTCAGCGAATAAAACAGCTTCTGCGCACGCCGGCCGTTTTCGACGGCCGCAATCTGTATGATCCGGACGAGGTGCGGCGCAACGGCCTGGAGTACTATCCGATAGGCAGGCTGTAGACCTTCACCACAGATACATAACGACAGGCGCACGGTTTTCGAATGAAGTTGAAAATGCTGCCGGATTTGTCCACGGCGCGGCTGCTGGTCGTCGGCGACGTGATGCTCGATCGCTACTGGTTCGGCGAGGTGAGCCGCATTTCACCCGAGGCGCCGGTGCCTGTGGTCAAGATCGAGCGCACCGAGGAGCGCCCCGGCGGCGCCTCCAACGTCGCGCGCAATGCGACCGCGCTGGGGGCGCGGGCAACCCTGCTGTCGGTCGTCGGTGACGACGAGGCCGGCGAGCGTCTGCGCGAGTTGATCGAAGCCGAGCATGTCGTTGCCTGTCTGCACAAGGACCCGAGCATACCGACCACGGTGAAGCTGCGCGTCATCGGCCGGCAGCAGCAGCTCTTGCGCATCGACTTCGAGACCTTGCCCAGCCACGAGGTGCTGGCGGACAAGCTGGCCGATTTCGAGCTGCTGCTCGCCGATTGCGACGTGCTGGTCATGTCGGATTACGGCAAGGGCGGGCTCGCCCACATCGAAAAAATGATCGAACTCGCGTGCGCCGCCGGCAAGACCATCCTGGTCGATCCCAAGGGCGATGACTATTCGCGCTACCGTGGGGCGACCGTAGTGACGCCCAACCGCGCCGAACTGCGCGAAGTGGTGGGGCGCTGGAAAGACGAGGATGACATGACAGCGCGGGCGCAGGCGCTGCGGCGCGAACTCGGCGCCAAAGCGCTGCTGGTGACGCGCAGCGAGGAAGGCATGGGTTTGTACCAGGAGAGCGGCGTGCTGCATGAGGCTGCCCGGGCGCAGGAGCTTGCCGACGTGACGGGCGCCGGCGATACGGTTATCGCAGCCTTCGCGGCGATGTTGGCGACCGGTGCCGCACTGCCACAAGCAATGCATGTGGCAAATCGCGCTGCAGGAATCGTCGTAGGCAAACTCGGCACCGCCGTGGCGCATCTCGACGAATTGCAGCTTGCTTTGGCGAAGGACGAATAAAGGAATGGGCATGTACTACGTAGTCACCGGCGCAGCCGGGTTTATCGGATCAAATCTGGTCAGGGCACTGAACGAGCGCGGCGAGGGCGACATCATCGCGGTGGACAATCTTACTCGTGCCGACAAATTCAAGAACCTGGCCGGCTGCGAAATCGCCGACTTCATCGACAAGCGCGATTTCGTGGTGCAGCTCACCGCGGGGGAGTTCGAGGGCGCAATCGAGGCCGTGCTGCACCAGGGCGCCTGCTCCGACACCATGGAGACCGACGGGCGCTACATGATGGAGAACAACTACCGCTATTCGGTGGCGCTGCTCGATTACTGCCAGGAAGAGGAGGTGCCGCTGTTGTACGCATCATCGGCCTCTGTATACGGTTCCGGCGCGGTGTTCCGCGAGTCGCGCGAATGCGAGGCGCCGCTCAATATCTACGGCTATTCCAAATTCCTCTTTGACCAGGTCGTGCGGCGGCGATTGCCCGATGCAGACAGCCAGATCGCAGGCTTTCGCTATTTCAACGTCTATGGCCCGAATGAGACGCACAAGGGCCGCATGGCATCGGTCGCGTTTCATTTTTTCAACCAGTTCCAAAGCGAACAGCGGGTCAAGCTGTTCCAGGGCTGGGACGGCTACGCCGACGGCGAACAGATGCGCGATTTCGTTTCCGTGGAAGACGTAATCGAGGTGAACATGCATTTTCTCGAGCGGCCGGCGCTGTCGGGAATATTCAATCTGGGCACCGGGCGTGCGCAGAGCTTCAACGACGTCGCCGTGGCCACGATCAACGCCTGCCTGGCCACCGGGGGCGAGGCCGCGCTCACGCTGGAGGAAATGCGTGCGCGCAACATGATCGAATACATCGCCTTCCCCGATGCGCTGAAAGGAAAATACCAGAGCTATACCGAAGCCGACAACAGCGCGCTGAGCAGTGCCGGCTACACCGAACCCTTCCTGACAGTGGAAGAGGGCGTGGAGCGCTATTGCGAATGGTTGCTGCAAAAATGAGCGGCCAGCGACCCGCTTATCCAAGCATCGAAGACAGCGTAGGCAATACGCCCCTGGTGCGCTTGAAGCGCATTCCCGGCCCGGCGGGCGAGCTGAGCGGCAACATGGTTCTGGCGAAACTCGAGGGCAACAACCCGGCGGGTTCGGTCAAGGACCGGCCGGCGCTGTCCATGGTGGTGCGCGCCGAGCAGCGCGGCACGATCAAGCCGGGCGACACGCTGATCGAGGCGACCAGCGGCAACACCGGCATCGCGCTCGCCATGGCGGCGGCGATGCGCGGATACCGCATGGTGCTGATCATGCCCGAGCACCTGTCGGTGGAGCGGCGCCAGACGATGCGCGCCTTCGGCGCCGAACTCATACTCACGCCGCAGACGGGCGGCATGGAAGGGGCGCGCGACCTGGCCGAAAAGATGCGCGATCGGGGCGAGGGCGTGATCCTGGATCAGTTCGCCAATCCGGACAATCCGCTCGCCCACTACGAAGGCACCGGGCCGGAAATCTGGCGCGACACCGCCGGCAAGATCACCCACTTCATCTCCAGCATGGGCACCACCGGCACCATCATGGGCGTGTCGCGCTTTCTCAAGGAGCAGAACCCCAAAATCCAGATCGTGGGCTGTCAGCCGACCGAAGGCTCGCAGATTCCCGGCATACGCAAATGGCCCGAGGCCTACCTGCCAAAGATCTACGACGCGGCGCGCGTGGACCGGGTCGAGTCGGTGAGCCAGGCGGATGCCGAGGACATGACCCGGCGCATGGCGCAGGAGGAAGGTATTTTCGCCGGCATTTCGTCGGGTGGAGCCATGTACGTGGCGTTGCGCATCGCTGCAGAAGTGAAGAACGCGGTCATTGTTTCCATAGTCTGCGATCGTGGCGACCGCTATCTGTCCACCGGCGTGTTTCCTGACTGAGGCCTGATGGCACCTGTGCTTGCCTTCGATATAGAAACCGCGCCAGACTGCGACGGTTTGAGGCGGCTGTACGACCTCGATCCGGCGCTCTCCGACAAGGATGTGGCGGAGATCGCGTTTCAGCGCCGGCGCACCACCGCGAACCACGATTTTCTGCAACTGCACCAGCACCGCGTCATAGCCATTGCCTGCGTGCTGCGAGAAGGCGATGGCCTGCGCGTCTGGTCGCTCGGCACCCCGGAAGACAGCGAAGGCGAGCTGATCCGGCGCTTTTTCGATGGTGTCGAGAAGTACACCCCCCAACTCGTTTCCTGGAACGGCGGCGGCTTCGATTTGCCGGTGCTGCACTACCGCAGCCTGGTGCACGGCATTTCGGCGCCGCGTTACTGGGACCAGGGTGAGGACGAGCGCGACTTCAAGTGGAACAATTACATCAGCCGCTATCACGCGCGCCATCTCGACCTGATGGACCTGCTGGCGCTGTACCAACCGCGCAACAACGTGCCGCTGGACGAGATGGCCAAGCTCATCGGTTTTCCCGGGAAGCTCGGCATGGACGGCTCGCAGGTGTGGGACGCCTACCTCGGCGGAAAGCTGCACGAAATCCGCAGCTACTGCGAGACCGACGCAGCCAACACCTACCTGCTGTACCTGCGCTTTCAACTGTTGCGCGGGGTGTTCGACGCGGCGCAGTACGAACGCGAAATCGCGCTGGTGCGCGCCACGCTGTCCAAGTCGGCCGAGACGCATTGGCGCGAATTCATCGAAGCCTGGAAATAATCCATGACTGTGTTGATCGAATCGCTGGATCGCGAGGGACGCGGCATCGCGCGCGTCGAGGGCAAGGCGATATTCATCGAAGGCGGTCTGCCCGGGGAGACGGTTTCCTACTCATCCTACCGGCGCAAGCCCAATTACGAGCAGGCGATCGCCACGGCGATTCATGAACCCAGCGCGGAGCGGGAACTGCCGCGCTGTCCTCACTTCGGCGTTTGCGGCGGTTGCAGCATGCAGCACCTGGAAGTGCATGCGCAAGTGGCGGCAAAACAGCGCGTGCTCGAAGACAGCCTGTGGCATATCGGCAAGGTAAGGCCGGAAGTAATGCTGCGCGCGATCTACGGCCTCGCCTGGGGCTACCGCCATCGCGCGCGGATTTCGGTGCGCCTGGTGCCGAAGAAAGGCGGCGTGCTGGTCGGTTTCCACGAGAGAAAGAGCAGCTTTATCGCCGATATGCGGAGCTGCGAAGTTCTGCCGCGGTCGGTTTCCGACCTGCTCCTGCCCTTGCGCGGGCTGATCGCCGGATTGTCCAATCCCACGCGCCTGCCGCAGATCGAACTTGCCGTCGGCGAAGCGGTCACCGTGCTGGTGCTGCGCATACTCGACCCGTTGAGCACGGCGGACGAGGATGCGTTGCGCGGATTCGCGGCGCAGCATGGCATACAGTTCTGGCTGCAGCGCGCGGGGCCGGATACCGCCGAGCCGTTTTTTCCACTGGACGCGCCGCCGCTCTATTACTCCCTCCCCGAGTTCGGCGTGCAGATCCGTTTCCGTCCCACCGATTTCACCCAGGTCAATCATCAGGTCAACCGCATTCTGGTGCGTCAGGCGATGGCCTTGCTCGACCCGCGTCCGGGCGAGCGCATCGCCGATCTGTTCTGCGGGATGGGCAACTTCAGCCTCCCCATCGCCAGCTGCGGCGCCGAGGTTCTGGGGGTGGAAGGAAATGCGGAACTGGTGCGGCGCGCCGAAGGCAACGCGAGAGAGAACGGCCTGGCCGCGCGCGCGCGCTTTGAGACCGCGAATTTGTTCGAAGCGGCGAACTGCGTGCAGTTCGGCACGAGCGAAGGCGGCGGATTCGACAAGCTGCTGATCGACCCGCCGCGCGACGGCGCGGTCGAACTGGTGAAAGCTTTGGGGGAGGGCGGCCCGAAACGTATCGTCTACGTGTCCTGCGACCCGGCGACACTGGCGCGCGACGCCGAGGTGCTGGTGCAGTTCAAAGGCTACCGCCTGGTCGCCGCCGGCGTGATCAACATGTTCCCGCATACCTCGCACGTAGAGTCGATCGCATTGTTCCAGAAATAGCCTGATCCCCGCGGCGGGGGAGATCAAATGAAAAAGGGCGGCCGCAGCCGCCCTTTTTGCTGGGACTTTAGTTATCTATTCGCGACCGCCCAGGCCCAGCAGCTGCAGCAGGGCGGAGAACAGGTTGTAAATCGATATGTACAGCGTCAGCGTGGCCGAAATGTAATTGGTCTCGCCGCCCTGCACAATGCGGTTTACCTGCCACATGATCATGAGCGAGGAGAACAGCACGAAGGCACCCAGTATCACCAGGTAGAGTATCGGGCTCTGCATGAACATGCTGGCCACGACGCCCAGCATGATGATTACGGCGCCCACCGCCAGGAAGCTTCCCAGGCCGCTGAAATCGCGCTTGGTGTTGGACGCGATGCCGGCCATGACGAAGAACACCGCGGCCGTGCCGCCCGCAGCCATCATCACCAGTTCGGTGCCGTTGGCGAAGCCTAGCGTCCGATGCAGCAGCGGTCCGAGCAGCAGCCCAAGAAACAAGGTAAAGCCAAACAGCAGCCCCACCCCCAGCGAGCTATTCTTGTTGCGCTCGATGGCGTAGATCCAGCCGTAGAACACCGCCAGAATGACGATGAAGGACACCATCGGGCTGGTGCGCATGAAGCTGAGGTCGATGTTGGTGCCTATGGCGGCGCCTATGGCCGTCGGAATCAGGGTAAGCGCCAACAGCAAATAAGTATTTTGCAGCACCTTGTTCTGCTTTACGGCAAAGTCCTGGGACGCGCCAGCTGGGCCGGTTCGAATGGTTCTCAGATCAGGCTGCATTGTGTTCCTCCACTTGGTTGCACTAACGCCCGTTAGACTAGGTCAAAATCAAAAAAGTTTCAACTTCCGCATACCTTCGCATTATACCGGAAGGGGGGAAGCTAAATATCTATTATAGAAAGCGATTTGGGGGCAGAAGCGGAAAATTCAAGTCCCCGGGGCGCAAAGACCCATGACCTTTGTACTGCTTGCGATGCCAGTGTGATGGGGGCAACATAGCCGCTGCGCCATGCGTGCTGCGGCGAAGACCGCAGCCGTAACTGTCTCGGAGGGGGAGAAGGTCATGAGCGGCAAAACAAGTTGTCCAATGACGACGAGGCGCAGGTGCGAAGCCCGGCGACATCCGCCGGCCGCCGCGAATCATGCGCGTCGCAGCGTGGTTGCCGCAGCCGCGCTTCTGTTTGGACTCGCTTTCCAAAGTTTCGATCTAAGCGCAGAGCTGCTGTTCCGCAGCGCGGAGCAGCATGACGGCCGGCAGCAATGGTCGGCTCTGCGGAAATATGCCAATCCGGCCGATACCGCTTATCCGCGCGCAGGCGCGGACGGCGCGCAGGTTGCGTCGGAGGAGGTGCAGGTTTTTCTGCGGGGCGACATTACGCAGAAGGACGTGTATAGCGCCAAGGTGATGGAAAGCCTGATCAAGAAGGGCAGGCAAAAAATAGCCGGCAACCTTGTATCGCTGGCCGGCAACGGTGGCGACGTCGATGCCGCGATGGAAGTGGGGCGCCTGCTGCGCAAGCTCCGCGTTTCCACGCTGGTAGCGCGAGATGATCAATGCCTGAGTTCCTGTGTCTTCGTGTTCATGGGAGGAGACCAGCGGACGGTCGAAGGCCGAGTCGGAATTCATCGGCCTTATTTCTCCTCTGCGCGCAAAGTCGTAAATCGCCGCCAGTTTTACCGCCAGCTGCAAAAGAGGCTGCAGCAATATATTGAAGAGCTTGATTTCCCGCCTTCGTTTTACGAGGCGTTGATGGCCGTGCCTTCGGAATCGATAAGCATAGTGAGCGCCGCGGATCTGAAAAGATTCTATTTGAACGGCATGAGCCCTTCGGCCGAAGAAGAAGCGGATGCGGCGGCGGCAAGAGAGCTGGGTATTTCGGTGCTGGATTACCTGCGGCAAAAAGCGCATGCGCAGACCTGCGCCGGCGGCACTTGTGACGCCGAGGTGCAGAAATCGGCATGGAGCGGCGCCTCCGCCGCTGTCCCGGGCCGGCCGCAGGTGTATGAAAGCGTGTCGACCGCTGCTGTCGGCGGCGCGCACAAGCAGCACGTGGAGTCCGAAGACCCGGGGCCGATACTCGGCGCGACAGGTACGCGATAGATCTCCAGCAGGGTCTAGTGCCGCCGCGCGGCGGCGGGTAGATCCATCACCTACTGCAATTCTTGGTGCGTCGGCGCCGGGTGGTAAAATACCCCTCCGTCAAGGCGCAAATTACGAAATTTGGAAGGTTGGCCGAGCGGTTGAAGGCACCGGTCTTGAAAACCGGCA
>JAENXP010000245.1 GCA_016649475.1 Burkholderiales bacterium
CAAGAACCCGTTGATCGCCGACCAGGTGTCGGTCAACTACCGTAAGGCCGACATCACGCCGAAGCAGCGCGCCATGCTCGATTTCGCCATGAAGACCGCGCTCGAGCCCTGGACCATAGGCGACGCCGATTTCGAGGCCCTGCGCGGCCACGGCTTTTCCGACGAGGACATCTGGGACATCGGCGGCGTCGCCGCGTTCTTCGCACTGTCCAACCGCATGGCCAACCTGATCAACATGCGGCCCAACGACGAGTTCTACACCCTCGGACGCGAGAAACGCTGATAGATGCGCACCCTCGTCGTCTGGCTGATCAACGCACTGTCGCTGCTCGCGGTGCCCTATGTGCTGCCCTCGGTCAGCGTCGACAGCATTTACGCCGCCCTGGTGACGGCGCTGCTGCTGGGCCTGATCAATGCCTTGATCCGGCCGGTCCTGGTGCTCATCACCCTGCCGATCACCATCCTCACCCTCGGACTGTTCACCCTGGTGATCAACGGCTTTCTGTTCTGGTTCGTGGCCTCGTTCGTCGAAGGCTTTCGCGTCGGCGGCTTCTGGTCTGCATTTTGGGGCGCCATCGTGTACAGCCTGATCTCCGCAGTGGCGAGTTGGCTGGTGCTGCCGCGCCCACCGCGTCCACCACGTCCACCGCCGCCGCAATGGCCGCCGGGGCCGCCGCCACCGACCGAGGACTATATCGATTCGACCGCGCGCCGGCTGTAATTGGCGCGCCGCGCCGCAGTCACAGCCGGTGCCACATCCACGCCAGCACCCACAGGCCGGCTACGGAAATGAACCCCAGCGGAGCCCACAGATAGAGCCGGCGCTGCCGTTCGCGCTGGCGCTCTGATTCGGCGCGCGCGGCCGCCATCAGCGCGGCAAGGCGTTCCGCGGGATCCGCTCCGGGCGCGCTCCTTGCGCTTTCAGGCGCGGGGGCAGCCGGCACGGTTCGTTTGACGCGAGCCACCTGCACCGTTGCGGACGAATCCGCCCGGGCCGGCGGCGCTTTTCCCAGCTGCACGCGCGCCTGCGCGATCAGCGCCGCTTCCCTGGCCGAGAGTTTGTCCGCGGACACGGGCCGGCCTTACAGGAGCACGATGTCGAACTGCTCCTGGGTGTAGCTCGACTCGGCCTGTATCGACACCGGCTTGCCGATGAAATCCTCGAGCATTGCGAGCGACTGCGACTCGTCTTCCAGGAACAGATCGATCACCACCTGCGCGGCGAGGATGCGGAACTCGCGCGCGCTGAACTGGCGCGATTCGCGCAGGATCTCGCGCAGGATCTCGTAGCACACGGTGCGCGCGGCCTTGACCTGGCCGCGGCCGTCGCAGGTGGGGCAGGGTTCGCACAGCACGTGCGCCAGCGATTCGCGCGTGCGCTTGCGCGTCATCTCCACCAGGCCGAGCTGGGTGAAGCCGCTTATCGTCATGCGCGTGCGGTCGCGGGCGATCGCCTTGTTGAATTCGGCCAGCACTGCGTTGCGGTGCTCCGTGGTCTCCATGTCGATGAAGTCGAGGATGATGATGCCGCCGAGATTGCGCAGGCGCAACTGGCGCGCGATCACCTGCGCCGCCTCCAGGTTGGTCTTGAATATGGTGTCGTCGAAATTGCGCAGGCCGACGAAGCCGCCGGTGTTGACGTCGATGGTGGTCATCGCCTCGGTCTGGTCGATGATCAGGTAGCCCCCCGACTTCAGGTCGACGCGGCGCGCCAGCGCGCGCTCGATCTCGTCCTCGACGCCGTAGAGGTCGAACAGCGGCCGCTCGCCGGTGTAATGGTCCAGCCGCGTGAGCACGTTCTGCGTGTAGTCGCGCGCGAACGCCTGCAGCTTGACGAAATTCTCGCGCGAGTCGATCAGGATGCGGCCGGTGTTCTCGTTGACGAAATCGCGCAGCACGCGCTGCGCCAGCGACAGGTCCTCGTACAGGAGCGAAGGCGCGGGTGCGGACAGGCTTTTCTCACGCAGGTCCTGCCACAGCTTGCGCAGGTACTGCAGGTCGTTCGCGAGCTCGGCGTCGCTGGCGGCCTCGGCCATGGTGCGGATGATGTAGCCGCCTTTCTCCTCCGCAGGCAGGATCTGCTTCACCCGCTCGAGCAGCAGCGCGCGCACGCCTTCGTCCTCGATGCGCTGCGAAATGCCGACATGCGTGTCCTGCGGCAGATGCACCAGCATCCTGCCGGCGATGCTGATCTGCGTCGACAGGCGCGCACCCTTGGTGCCGATCGGATCCTTCACCACCTGCACCAGCAGGGGCTGGCCCTCGGAGAGGATTTTTTCGATCGGCTTTTGCACCGGCTTGCCCGCCTCCGCGGCGGAATGGCCGTTGGTGCGCTCCTCCCAGATATCGGCGACATGCAGGAACGCGGCGCGCTCCAGGCCGATCTCGACGAAGGCCGACTGCATCCCCGGCAGCACGCGCGCCACCTTGCCCATGTAGATATTGCCCAGCAGCCCGCGGTTGGCCGAGCGCTCGATGTGCAGCTCCTGCGCGACGCCGCTGTGCATCACGGCCACCCGCGTTTCCTGCGGGGTCACGTTGATCAGGATGTCTTCGTTCATGCGGCCATTCTACTATCAAGGCAGTCAAGACAAGGAAGACAAGGAAGACAAGGGGTCAGACCCCTTTTCCGACCCCAGTCGTAGTTGGCGAGCAGTGGCGAAGAAGGGGTCTGACCCCTTGTCGCATGACCCCTGCTAGTCGCTGCTAGTCGGTCGTGGCGAAGCCGAAGCGCTGGAGCAGCAGCGCGGTCTCGTACAGCGGCAGGCCCATCACGCCGGAATAGCTGCCGCAGATCTCGGTGACGAACGCCCCGGCCCGGCCCTGAATGCCGTAGGCGCCGGCCTTGTCCATGGGTTCGCCGCTGGCGACGTAGCGATTGATCTCGGCGCTGCTGAGCTCGCGAAAGCATACCGCCGTCACCGACAGCTCGACCTCCATGCGCTCGACCAGCTTGAACGCGACCGCGGTCAGCACCTCGTGCTCGCGCCCCGACAGGCGTGCGAGGAACGACGCCGCCTCGGCCGCATCGACCGGGGTGCCGAGGATCTCGTCGCCGATGCACACCGTGGTGTCCGCGGCGAGCACGCCGCGCAGCGGCAATTTGCGCTGGATCAGCCGCATCCAGCCGCTCTCGGCCTTGTCGCGGCATACGCGCACCACATAGTCGCGCGGCTTTTCCCCTGGAAGCGGATTCTCATCTACGTCGATGCCGCGCTCGGAGGTCATGCGCTGGGTCAGCACTTCGTGCGCGACGCCGATCTGGCGCAGCAGTTCGCGCCGGCGCGGGCTGCGCGAAGCAAGATAAATGGAGGAAGGCCCGGCCAAGTTGCTCATTCCCGGTGGTAGGGGTGGCCGCCGATGATGCTCACCGCGCGATAAAGCTGTTCGGACAGCAGCACCCGCGCCAGGCCGTGCGGCAGCGTCATGCCCGACAGGCGCAGCTGCATCGCGCTGGATTTTTTCAGCGCCGCGTCCAGGCCGTCGGCGCTGCCGATCAAAAAGACCACCGGTCCGCCGTCCTGCGCCCACGCCTCGATCTGCACCGCGAGGCCGCAGGTACTCATATCCTTGCCGCGCTCATCGAGCGCGATCACACGGGCGCCCTTGGGCAGCGCGGCGCGGATGCGCACCGCTTCGGCCGCGAGCATTTGCGCCGCAGTCTTGCCGCTGCTGCGGGGTTCGGCCTTGATTTCCACCAGCTGCAGCGCGGTGCCCGGCGGCATGCGCTTGGCGTATTCGCGGCAGCCGTCGGTCACCCAGGAGGGCATGCGCGTTCCGACCGCGATCACCACGAACTTCAGCGCGGCTTGCGCGCGTCTCACCCGGCCGCCGACTGCGTTTGCGCCGCCTGCTTGCGCGCACGCGGACGTTTTGGTTCGGGCTGGTCCCACAGCTCTTCGAGATTGTAGTACTGCCGGATGGTGGGCTGCATCACATGCACCACGATGGCGCCGAGGTCCACCAGAACCCACTCGCCGCTGTCTTCGCCTTCCACGGAAAGCACGGGATAGCCGCGCTCCTTCATTTTTTCACGCACGTTGTCGGCGAGCGCCTTGACCTGGCGCGTCGAATCCGCGCTGGCGATGATAATGCGCTCGAACAGGGGCGAGAGATGGGCGACTTTGAGCACGACGATGTCGCGGGCCTTGATGTCTTCGAGCGCGGTAATCGCCGCTTTTTCCATTTTGCGTATATCCATTAGTTTCCGCGTATCTCCTATGTGTATTTGACGATGCGAGGGGAGAGGTCCCCTCATGCTCCCGCAACTTGCGCCCTAACAAAAGTCATTTTGCTAGCGCTTCCGGGAATAGAGCAGTTGCGACTGAATATAAGCGAGAACCGCGGCGGGAAGCAAATCGCTCACGTTCTCGCCCGCGGCAAGCCCGGCGCGCACGGCCGAGGCCGAGATGTCCATCGGCGGCATGGGAAAGCGCGCGATCCTGCCCGCCGCGCTCGCGCCCAGTTGTTCCGGCCGCGCGGAGCGGCGCGCGATCTCGGCCGAAAGCTCCGGCGAGGGCCCGCCGTCGGCGGGGATATATCCCGGCCGCGTGGCCACCGCGAAATGCGCGAGGTCGAACAACTCGCGCCAGCGCAGCCAGCTCGGCAGGCTCAGAAACGAATCGCTGCCCAGAATCAGCGCCAGCGGCTGCTCGTTGCCAAGCCGCGCGCGCATGCGCGTGAGCGTGTGCACGGTGTAGGTCGGCTCGCTGCGCCCGAGTTCGCTCTCGTCGATGCGATAACGCGGATTGCCCGCGGCGACCAGGCGCAGCATCGCCAGGCGCTCGCGTGTGCCAGCCACCGGGGGCTCGCGGTGCCCGGGGCTGCCCGAGGGCAGCCACAGAATTTCGGCGAGAGGCAGTGCCGCCAGCGCCGCCTCCGCCAGCGCCACATGGCCCAGGTGCACCGGATCGAAGGTGCCGCCGAGTATGCCGCAGAGATTCGCGCCGGACGCGCTCAAGCCGGTCCTGCGCAAACGGAGGTGCTCAAGATTTTCGCGCCGCGCCGACGGGCAGGTCGGCGATGCGGCGCATTTCGGCCTCGTCGAACACCGTGGGGTCGGAGAGATAATCGAG
>JAENXP010000684.1 GCA_016649475.1 Burkholderiales bacterium
GACAGGCCGAGAGGCAGGGCCGGTCGGCGCAGCTCGCACACGGGCTGGCGCGGTGGTCCGGCGGCGGCAGCGCCATCGCCGCAGCGAACAGCAAGGCACCGCGATAGCCGTGCCACAGTCCATAGTCAGGATGAATCAGCAGGCCCAGCGGCGACGGATGGCAGGCTTCGGCGCGCATGGCCCAGCGCTGGAACGGCAGATAGGGGCGCTCGAACGGAAACACGGCGCGCGCGCCCAGCCGCGCTGCAAGTTTGCTCAGTACGCCTTCGGACCACTGGTCCAGGGTCATCGCGCCGTCGGCGCGCGCTGCGTCGAAGGCGCGCCACATATGCGGCCCGGCATTGCCGGCCAGCACCACAGTACGCGCGGGCGCAGCAAGCGCCAGCGGCGGCACGCCGTCGCTGGCGGCAGGATGAAACGCGCCGCGCGGGGTTAGCCCCGCGTCCTGCAGGCAATGTTCGATTTGCTCCAGATCCATGCAATCCTCAGTGTCCGCCCATGATCGCAGAATATTGACCGCCCGTAATCCTTGAGCCCATCGCGCAAGCAGCATAGACTTGCCCGGTACCGAAATTGAACGCCGCCCGGCGTGACGCCAGGCTGCAAGCAAACAGGGAGACCGATATGACCGATACCGATGCTCTCGCGCCGACCGAGGCGCAATCCGGAAGCTTCCATGCCGAGGGGCGCGTGGTCGCGGGAGGCCGCGGCTGGGAATGGATAGTCGAAGCCTTCGCCTTGTTCCGCCGGCAGCCGGGCATGTGGATCCTGATCGTGCTCATCGCCGGCATATTGTTTTTCGCGGTCAGCATCATCCCGGTGCTGGGTTCCCTCGCCGGCGCACTGCTGTTCCCCATATTCGGCGCCGGCCTGATGCTGGGGTGCAGGGCACAGGACCAGGACGGCACGCTGGAAATCGCCCATCTGTTCGCCGGATTCAAATACAGGACCGGCGACCTGGTGCTGATAGGTGTGTTCAACCTGGTCTGCTGGGTGGTGATAGGTTTCGCCGTGGCCGCGGTAGTCGGCGGCGGCGTGTTCATGGCGGTCATGCGCGGCGGTGCGCCGGGCGCCGGCATATCCGTCATCTCGGCGCTGGTCGCCCTGCTGCTGGTCGCGGGCCTGTCGGTGCCCCTGTACATGGCGACCTGGTTTGCTCCCGCGCTGATCGTATTGCAGGAACTGGCGCCGGTGGCTGCGCTCAAGACGAGCTTCTTCGCCTGCCTCAAGAACTGGGTACCCTTCCTGGTCTACGGCGTGGTGCTGCTGGTGCTGGGCCTGCTCGCCGCGATCCCGGCCGGCCTGGGTTACCTGGTGCTGATCCCGGTGCTCACGGCATCGATATATACGGCGTACCGCGACATTTTCCAGGCCGGCCAGTAGCACACTGCGACGCGACATGCTGGGCGCCATCACCCTCCTGCTCGTATATCAACTCGTCGGCGAAGTCATCGCGCTCGCATTCAAGCTGCCGGTCCCCGGCCCGGTGATCGGCATGCTGCTGCTGTTCCTCTCGCTGCTCGCGCGCGGCAGCGTGCCGGAAGGATTGCGCGATACCGCCAACGGCCTGCTCTCGCACCTGTCGCTGCTGTTCGTGCCCGCGGGCACCGGCGTCATGGTGCACCTCACGCGTGTCGCCGATGAATGGGTGGCTATCACCGCGGCGCTGATCGGCAGCACGGTGCTCACCATCGGCGTGACCGCGCTGGTGATGCGCGCGCTGATGTCGCGCAAAGGGCAGTCATGACGCCCAAGGCACTGGACATCTGGGTCTACCTGTCCACCTCGCCGCTGCTGGGGCTCACCGTCACGCTGGTGGTGTACCAGGGCGCATACTGGATCTACCGGCGCGCGAACTTCCACCCGCTGCTCAACCCGGTGGCGCTGTCGGTGGCGACGCTGGTGCTGCTGCTTACCCTGACGGGCACGCCCTACCAGACCTATTTCGACGGCGCGCAGTTCGTGCATTTTCTGCTCGGCCCGGCCACCGTGGCCCTGGCGATTCCGCTCTATGCCCAGTTGGGCAAAATGAAAAGCCTGCTCGTGCCGCTGCTCGCCGCGCTGCTCGCCGGCGC
>JAENXP010000349.1 GCA_016649475.1 Burkholderiales bacterium
AATTGGGCGGTGCGCCGTTTCCGAGCACCTTCATGTTTCCCGCTGCGACGCCGGAACTGGTGCAGCGCCACGCCTGGCTCAAACCGCATTTCGCGCATGAGGACGGGCGCCTGTTCGGATCCATCCACAGCTTCGTCATCGAGTCTGGCAAACGCCGCATCATTGTCGACACCTGCGTCGGCAACGACAAGGCGCGCGCCGTTCAGGCCTGGAACATGCTGCAAGGCCCATTTCTCGAGCAGCTGGCCGAAGCCGGCTTCCCGCCGGAGTCTATCGACACCGTGCTGTGCACCCACCTGCACGTCGATCATGTCGGCTGGAACACGCGCCTGGTGAACGGGAAGTGGTTGCCGACTTTTCCGAATGCGCGCTATCTGTTCGGCCGCAGGGAATGGGAGCACTGGAGTTCCGAAGCCGCGCAGCACCGCGACGGCGACGTCATGGGCGATTCGGTGCGGCCGATCGTCGATGCCGGCCTGGCCGAGCTGGTCGACATGAATCACGTCCTCACGCCCGAAGTGCGGCTGGAACCCACCCCGGGCCACACGCCGGGCCATGTCAGCGTCCGTATCTCTTCGCAAGGCGAAGAGGCCGTCATTACCGGCGACCTGATGCACCATCCGCTGCAGTGCGCCGAACCCGATCTTGCCAACAACTTTGACGTCGATGCGGATGCCGCACGGCGCACGCGGCGCGATTTCCTCGCGCGCCATTCGAACAAGCCGGTGCTGGTCCTGGGCACGCACTTCGCGCCGCCCACCGGCGGCTGGGTGGTCGATGCAAAGCCCGCGTGGCGCTTCGAGACTACACCGCCGGCGGATGCCAGTGAAGCGTAATCATCCGAAAAGCCCATAGCGACGGGTGTATCCGGCCTGTCGCCAATTTCTAAGACCAGAGGAATATCCATGAGCGCAGAACCTGCCCCCACGCCCTCCGGCGCGTTCGAGCAACTGCTCAAAGACCGCTACAGCTGCCGCGCCTTCCTGCCGCGGCAGGTGGAAACGGCCACCATCACGCGCATGCTGGAGATCGCCCAGCGCACACCCTCCTGGTGCAATTCTCAGCCCTGGCAGGTGGTGATCACCCGCGGTGCGGCAACCGATCGCTTCCGCACCGCACTGTGCGAATACGTAGCAGCCGGACACGAGCGCGAGCCCGATTATCCGTTTCCGCGGGAATATCACGGCGTATATCTGGAGCGCCGGCGCGAGTGCGGCTTCCAGCTGTACGAAAGCGTGGGCATTGCGCGCGGCGACCGCGAGGCTTCGGCGCGCCAGGCAATGGAAAACTACCGCCTTTTCGGCGCGCCGCACGCGATGGTTGTGACTACGGACGAGGCGCTGGGCGTATCCGGCGTCCTCGATTGCGGCGCGTGGGTGAACAACTTCATGCTCGCGGCGCGCAGTTTCGGCGTCGCCAGCATCGCTCAGGCCGCAGTCGGGGCGCATCCAAAGTTCCTGCGCGCGTATTTCGGTCTGCCGCCGGATCGGCTGGTCGTATGCGGCATGTCCTTCGGCTACGAGGACGCTGCCCATCCGGTGAATCGCTTTCGCACCAGCCGCGCTGCTGTGGACGGCGTGGTTACCTGGGTAGACGTATAGCGTCTGCGCAAGGATGCAGCTCCAACTAAAGTCAGGCCGCCGACAGCCAGCTGGCAACACCGGCGCCGGCCGCGCGCCCGCTGGCAAAACACGCGGTCAGCAGATAGCCCCCCGTCGGTGCTTCCCAGTCGAGCATCTCCCCAGCGCAGAACACGCCCGGGAGCGCGCGTATCATCAGGCGCTCGTCCAGCTCTTCGAACACGACGCCGCCTGCGCTGCTGATCGCCTCGTCCAGGGGGCGCGGCGCAACCAGGCGCAGCGGCAGCGCCTTGATTGCGGCAGCCAGGCGCATGGGGTCGGCGAAATCCCCTGCGGGCAGCAGTTCGCGCAACAGTCCCGCCTTGACCCCTTCGATGCCCGCGCGACGGCGCAGGTGGTTCGCCATCGAACTCGAACCGCGGTCTCGCGATAGTTCCTGCCCCAGCCGGGCCGATTCCCGGCCCGGTGCCAGGTCGAGGTGCAGCAGTGCGGTTCCCGCTGCCTCGATTTCGTCGCGCAAACGCGCCGAGAGAGCGTAGATCAGTCCGCCTTCCACGCCGGTGGCGGTAATCATGAATTCGCCCTGCTGGCGCAACTGCACGCCCTCGGGACCGGCGTGTGCCAGGGTTACGGATTTGACCGGATGGCCGGCGTAACGCGCGCGAAAGTGTTGGCTCCAGCCGATGTCGAAGCCGCAATTGGCTGGGCGCAGCGGCGCAACGGCCACGTCGCGCGCAGCGAGCAACGGCACCCAGGCGCCAGTGGAACCCAGGCGCGCCCAGCTGCCGCCGCCCAGCGCCAGCACAATCGCGTCGGCACGCACTGATTGCTCACCCTGCGGCGTAGCCATGCGCAGCGCCCCGTCCCCGCCTGCGTCCCGACCCCAGCCGCACCAGCGATGGCGCATGTGGAAACGCACGCCTGCAGAGCGCAGCCGGTGCAGCCAGGCGCGCAGCAGCGGCGCGGCCTTCATGCCCGAGGGAAACACGCGGCCGGAGCTGCCGACGAAGGTCTCGACGCCGAGCCCGCGCGCCCACGCGCGCAGGGCTTCGGGCCCGAAGCCGGCGAGCAGGGGTTCGAGACGGGCGCGGCGCGCCCCGTAGCGCGAGAGAAAGGGCTCGATTGGCTCTGCGTGGGTGAGGTTCAGGCCGCCCTTGCCCGCCATCAGGAACTTGCGCCCGACCGAGGGCATGGCGTCGTAGACATCGACGCGCACGCCGGCGCTGCTCGCAGCCTCCGCCGCCATGAGTCCGGCGGGGCCGCCGCCTATGATCGCGACCGATCTGTCCGGGTCCGCCCGCACGTTCAGTGCAAATCGAGCGCGTGGCGCTTGAGCGCGCGCAGCGGCACCAGCTTCAGCACATCTTCGTGGGTGGCCTCGAGCACCACCTTGGGTGCCCTGCCCGCTTCCCATGCTTCGACCCAGCGTAGTACGTGCAGACACCAGCGGTCGCCGGGCTTGAGGCCGTGGAAACGCATTTCGGGACGCGGCGTGGAGAGATCGTTGCCCTGCGCGCGCGAGTATTCGAGAAACTCGGCCGTCAACTTCACGCAGACCAGGTGCGCCACGCCCGGGGTTCCGCGCGTGGCGCAGCAGCCGTCGCGGAAAAAACCGGTCAGCGGATCGTAGCCGCAGGCCAGCAACGGCCCGCCTAGAACGTTTTTTTCGGGCTGGGGATCGGCGCTCATGCGTGGAATTCTAGGCCGGGACGGCGGCTGCGCTTGCCGGCCGCGCCAAAAACGCTTTCAAGCGCTCTATGGAGAGATTGCCCCCGGTCATCACCAGGACCACATTCTTCCCTGCCAGTCTCTTGCGGAGTTTCAGGGCGGCTGCCAGCGGCGCCGCGGCCGCGTCCTCCGCGAGGTTATGCGTGTGTTCCAGCAGCAGCAGGATCGCCGCTTCAATCGCCTCGTCCTCGACCAGAACGAAATCGTCCAGGTGTTTGCGCAAGATGCGTCGCGTGTTCTCGAACGGAACGCTCAGGGCCAGCCCGTCGGCTACGGTGCGCGCGGTCACGGCCACCGGCCTGTCGGCGACCCAGCTCAATTGCATCGCCGGCGCCTGCGCCGACTGTACCGCGATAACCTTGATCCGGGGATTGATGGTCTTGGCAACGATCGCGGTGGCGCAAGCGCCGCTGCCGGCGCCGACCGGAACGATGATCGCATCGACTTCGGGCAGGTCCTCGATAATTTCGAGACCGTAGCTTCCGACACCATGGATCAGCAGATCCTCGGTTGCACCGACCAGGCGGCCACCTTTCTCGGCGGCCGCACCCACCACCCATTCCAGCGCGCTCTCGTAATTGGGGCCGTGAATTACAACCTCGGCCCCCAGGCCGCGCA
>JAENXP010000336.1 GCA_016649475.1 Burkholderiales bacterium
ACGGACCGCCGTCCGCGCCAGTTCTATTGCAGCAGTCCGATGTATGCTCCTGCGTATGCTGATGTCGGCGAGCGAGTTTTGCGCTCTCTCGCGCGCCAACGCTCATTTCTGAACGGATGAAAAGCACATCCGTTCAGAAATGAGGGTTATGGATAAAACCATGATGGCGAAGATTCTTGCCCAAACGCAACTGCGCAACAATGCGATTCAAGTCGCCCCATATAACAAACAACTGACTTCATGGCTGTCTCCAACGCGGACGGCACCGGGATAATCCCGCCTGCATGCGGCCATCGCCTGCGGGCAGCGCGGATGGAAATGGCAACCCGAGGGCGGATTGGCCGGCGAAGGCAATTCGCCGCTAAGGCGTATGATCCTGCGCTCTCCGCTCTGATCGAGCGTCGGCACCGCCGACAGCAAAGCCTGGGTGTAGGGATGCTTCGGCGTGCGCAATACCGCGGCGACCGAACCCCGTTCGACGATTCGCCCCAGATACATCACCGCAACTTCGTGCGCAAGATATTCGACCACCGCGATGTTATGGGTGATGAACAGGTAGGCGAGTCCGAGGTCGCGCTGCAGTTGTTTCAGCAGATTGAGTATCTGCGCCTGCACCGAGACATCGAGCGCACTGGTGGGCTCGTCGCAGACGATCAGCTTGGGCTTGACCGCGAGTGCGCGCGCGATGGCAACGCGCTGGCGCTGCCCGCCGGAGAATTCGTGCGGATAGCGCAGTTTGGCCTCCGCATTCAAGCCGACTTGCGCCAGCATGCGGTCCATGCGCGCTGCGCGCTCGGCATCCGAATCCGCCACATGCAGGGCCTGCATGCCTTCGGCGAGGATGTCGGCGATGCGCATGCGCGGATTGAGCGAAGCGTAGGGGTCCTGAAAAATGAGCTGGAAATCGGCGCGCCGCCTGCGCAGGGCGCCGCCGCGCAAGCTGGTCAGTTCCTGCCCCTCGAACTGCACGCTGCCCGCACTGGGTCGGATCAGCTGCAGAATCGCCTTGCCTGCGGTCGTCTTGCCGCAGCCGGATTCGCCCACCAGCGCCAGGGTTCTGCCCGATGCGATGTCAAAGGACATGCCGTCTACCGCCTTGACCTGCCCCACGGTGCGCTTGAACAGGCCCTTCTGGATGGCAAAATGGACTTTCAACTCGCGCACACTCAATAAGGCCGTGCCCGGTTGCGCGCCGCGCCCGGCATCGGAGTCATCATGCGCGACCGGCGCGTCCGCCGCAATTTCAGCCTCTCTGCTTCCCGCTTGCGCGCCGTCATATAAATGGCAGCGCACCCGGTGCCCGTCGCTGCCAGCAGTGAGTCCAGGCACTTCGGCGTGACAGCGTTCCCATGCCGAATCGCAGCGCTCGGCGAAGCGGCAGCCGCGGAATTCTGTGGTCAGGGGCGGGACCTGTCCCCGGATCACCGCCAGTTCGCCGCCGCGGCGCTCGCTGCCCGGAAGGGCCTGGAACAGCTTGCGCGAGTAAGGATGCCGCGGTGCGCCGAAAAACTGTGCGCGCGTCCCCATCTCGATGATCTGGCCGGCGTACATTACGGCCACCTTGTGCGCCATCTGCGCCACCACGCCCAGGTCGTGGGTAATCAGCAGAATCGCCATGCCGCTGTTGCGCTGCAAGTCCGAGAGCAGATCGAGCACCTGCGCCTGGATGGTGACGTCGAGGGCGGTCGTCGGCTCATCCGCAATCAGCAAGTCCGGCTCGGCCGCGAGGGCGACCGCGATCATGACGCGTTGTTTCATTCCGCCCGAAAGCTGGAACGAGTATTCGCCCAGGCGCCGCGCCGGATCGGGAATGCCCACGGCTTGCAGCAGTTCCAGCATGCGTTTGCGCATGGGCTCCCCGCGCAAGGCGGTATGCCGCTCCAGCACCTCGCCGATCTGCCGTCCGACCGTCAGCACCGGATTCAGGCTGGTGGCCGGCTCCTGGAAAATCATCGCGATGCGGCGGCCGCGCACGCCGCGCATGGCAGCTTCCGGCAGGCACAGCAGATCTTCGCCGCCGAACAGCACCGCGCCGCCGACGATCTGCCCCGCTTCCGGCAGCAGGCGCAGCACCGACAGCGCGGTCATGGATTTGCCGCAGCCGGACTCGCCCACGATGGCGAAAGTTTCGCCGCGCGCAAGCTCCAGGCTGATGCCGTCGATGGCGCGCACCGTCCCGCCGGAGCTGTCCAGCCAGGTTTTCAGATCGTTGATTTCGAGCAAAGTGCTCATGCTTCAATTCTGGCGAAGCGCAGTTTTCTGGCGCCGACGCGCACGCGCGGATCGAAGGCATCGCGCACCGCATCGGCGAACAGATTCGCCGCCAGCACCAGGGCGAGCATGAACACGAAGGCGCTCGCGAGCGACCACCACACCATGGGCTCGCGCCCCATTTCCAGGCGCGCGGCGTTGATCATGGTGCCAAAGCTGATCATGGACGGGTCCACGCCGACCCCGACATAGGACAACACTGCTTCCGCCAGCACCAGCCCGGAGAAATCCATCACCACGGAAATCAGCACGATATGCATTACGTTGGGCAGGATATGGCGCGACATGATGCGCCATTGCGATACGCCGAAAGCCTGCGCTGCCTGCACGTATTCCAGTTCGCGCAGCTTTAGCGCTTCGCCGCGCAGCAGACGGCAAAGCCCGGTCCAGCTGGTAATGCCGAGAATGATGCACAGCCACAGCAGGCGAAAATCCGCGCGCTGCGCCGAAGTCGGGAATAGATCGGGATGCGTTTCGATGTATACCTGCAGCACCAGCACGCCTGCGGCGATCAGCAGCACCCCCGGAATCGAGTTCAGGGTGGTATAGAAATACTGGATGATATCGTCCACTACCCCGCGCATATAGCCCGCCATGATGCCGAGCAGTATCGAAAACGGCAGCATTACCAGCGTGGTGAGCGTGCCGATCACCAGCGCAGTGCGCACGCTCTTGAGCGAGAGATAGAGCACGTCCAGTCCGACCTTGTCGGTGCCAAGTACGTGGTAGCGGGCCGACAGCATTGCCACGGGAACCACGAGCAACAACAGCAGCGCGAGCGCAATCAGTATCGAACGCCATGGCACCTCGGTCTGCCCCCGCCATAGCGCGCGCCAGAATACGCCCGAGGCCGCCTGTTCCGCCGAGGTGCAGACCGCAACCAGCGCGATCGAACAAAGCAGCCACAGCGGCAGTGCCAGCGCCACCCCGCGAAAGCCGGTGAGCAGCACGTCGGCTTTCCAGTCATGCTGCGGATCCCGTAAATGCGCGCCGCCGTACTTCAGCCGCGGATAGCCGCGCACCTGCCTCGCCGGCTTTCCGTCCTTTGCCGGGTATTCGACCGTCTCCTTGGCGTAGGCATGCGTCGCAAGCGGTGCGGAGTAGGTGCGTTCCGGCCGGTTCGCGATCGACGAGAGCAGCAGATCGAGCGCGCTTTTGACGTCCACGGCGTAGGCGACATTCCCGGACGCCGCGCGCTCCGCCTGCGTTCCCGCGGCCGGTGGCAGCGCCAGGCGGAAATGCACGGAATCGAGCAGGCCGACAGTTACAAAAACCGCGAGCACCACCAGCGCGCTCATCGCCGCCGGTGTCTGCGCCACGCGCCACCAGGGCGCACGCAAATGCTCGTGACGGCGCACATACCAGACGAAGACCGCCACCGCCGCCAGCAGCAGGTAGATCAGCGCATCCGTCCAGAGGATGACGGGCAGGATCGGCATTACTCGAACCTCACGCGCGGATCGACCAGGGTGTAAGAGATATCTGTGAGCAGCAGACCCAGAATGTAGAGCACGGAACCGATGAACACCATGGAGCGCACCACGGCGAAATCCTGCGCCTGGATTGCCTCGATGGTATAGCTGCCCAGGCCCGGGATGCCGAAAAAGGACTCCGCCACCAGGCTGCCCATGAACAGCAGCGGGATCGCCACCACCGCGCCGGTCAGGATCGGAATCAGCGCATTCCTGAGCACGTGGCGGAAAAACACCACCACTTCGGAAAGGCCCTTGGCGCGCGCCGTCCTGACATAGTCCTTGC
>JAENXP010000032.1 GCA_016649475.1 Burkholderiales bacterium
CGTCACGGCTGCGTCGGTGGCCACGGCCGCGGTTGCTACGGGGCCCGTCGCCCCGGCCGCCCCGGCGGTCCCGATCCGGCGCGCCATGCTGAAGCTGCTGTCCGGGGGCAACGCCGGCAAGGAGCTGGAGTTGACCAAACCGCTCACTACGTTGGGCAAGCCCGGCGTGCAGGTCGCGGTGGTTACGCGCCGGCCACAAGGCTTTTTCATCACCCACGTCGAAGGCGCCAAAATGCCGACTGTCAACGGCAAAGCAATAGAGCAACAGGCGCATGCGCTCAACGACCACGACATCATCGAGCTTGCCGGGGTGAAGGTGGAATTCTCCTTCAAGCACTGATCCGCCGCTCCTTGGAAATAAGGGAGACGGCTTGAGGCAACATATCGTTAGGATCGTGCTTGGCCTCGCGGTGATGCTGCTGTTCGTCGGTCATGTCGCCGAAATCTACAACATCGGCCTGATCACTCGGCTTGACAATATCATCTATGACACGCGCCTCGCACTGACCATGCCCGGTGGGGTGGACCCGCGAGTGGTCATCCTCGACATCGACGAGCGCAGCCTGGACAGGAGAGCGCTTGGACGTTGGCCCTGGAGCCGCGACAAGATCGCCGCTTTGCTGAAGAAGCTATTCGACGAATACGGTATTGTCATCGCCGGTTTCGACGTGGTTTTTGCCGAGCCAGACGAAAGTTCGGGACTGCCGGTGCTCGAAAAGCTCGCCGGCGGCAAGCTCAAGGACGTTGGCCCGTTTCAGTCGGCCCTGAAGGAGCTGCGCCCGGAACTTGATTACGATGGCATCCTGGCGAAGACCATCAAAAACCGGCCTGTCGTGCTGGGCTATTATTTCAACAGCAATGAAAACGCGGTGCATTCGGGCGCCATTCCGAAACCGGTGCTTACCGAGGATGCTTTCCGGGGGCGCAATATCCGCTTCACCACCTGGCGCGGCTATGGCGGCAACTTGCCGGAGTTTCAGGCCAATGCCGCCAATGCCGGCCACTTCAATCCTCTGGTGGATCCGGACGGTGTGTCGCGGCGGGTGCCGATGCTGGCTGAATATCATGGAGCTTATTACGAGGCGTTGTCACTTGCGATAATCCGCGTGTTGGCAGGGTATCCCAAGGTGGAACCGGGCTTTGCCTCCGAAAAGTTCTCCAGCGATGGTTATTCCGGTCTGGAATGGCTCAAAGTGGGTCCGGTCACCATTCCGGTGGACGATGCCGTGAGCGCGCTCATCCCCTACCGTGGAGCGCGCGGCAGCTTCAAATATATTTCGCTTGCCGACGTCTATTTCGACAAAGTGCCGAAGGACGAACTCAGGGGCAAGATCGCGCTGGTCGGTACATCCGCGCCTGGCCTGCTCGACCTGCGATCCACCCCGGTGGGCAGCGTGTACCCGGGGGTGGAGATCCACGCCAACATGATTGCTGCGATGCTCGACAGCAACTTCAAGCAAAAGCCGCCGTATATGCTGGGCACCGAGGTGATCCTGCTGCTGATCGGCGGCATCACGCTGTCCTTGCTGGTGCCGCTGCTGAGCCCGTTGAAGTCAACCCTGGTGTCGCTGCTGGCGATAGTGCTCTTTACCGGACTCAACGTGATCGTGTGGACCAAGGGAGGCCTGGTTCTGCCGCTGGCCTCGAGCCTGCTGATGATTACGGCTCTGTTCGCGTTCAACATGTCATGGGGCTACTTCGTCGAGTCGCGAAGCAAACGTCAGTTCACCGAGTTGTTCGGCCAGTACGTGCCGCCGGAGTTGGTGGATCAAATGGCCAAGGACCCGGAGCGCTACAGCATGGAGGGCAAGAGCGAGGAACTTACCGTTCTGTTCTCGGACATCGTGGGTTTTACGTCGATTTCCGAGAGCCTGACTCCGAAAGATCTGTCGCAGTTCATCAACGACTATCTGACCGCAATGAGCCTGGTGATCCGCAACAACAGAGGTACCCTGGACAAGTATATCGGCGATGCTATCATGGCCTTCTGGGGCGCACCGGTGGCTGACCCTGAGCACGCCCGCCAGGGGGTGATCAGCGCGATGGCGATGCAGGCAGAACTCGACAAGTTGCGCGCACAACTGCTCGCGCGCGGATGGCCCGATATCCGCATTGGCGTCGGCGTAAACACCGGCAGTATGAGCGTCGGCGACATGGGCTCGAAGCTGCGCAAGGCGTACACGGTGATGGGCGACGCCGTAAACCTCTCGTCGCGCCTGGAGGGTTTGACACGCGTCTACGGAGTCGGGATTCTCGTTGGTCCGAATACCAGGAAGATAGTAAAAGACATAGTATTTCGCGAAATCGACCGGGTCAAAGTCAAAGGCAAGGACGAACCGGTGGATATTTTCGAACCGATCGGCATCGAGGGTCGGATCGACCAGAAGGTGATGGACGAGCTCAAGCTGTGGCACAAAGCGCTCAAGGCCTATCGTGCGCAGAACTGGGATCAAGCGGAGATGGGTTTGTTAAATGTTCAACGCATGTCGCCGGAGTGCAAGCTCTACGAGCTGTACTTCGAGCGCATCAAGCAGTGCCGCATCGATCCGCCAGATCCGAACTGGGACGGCGTGACGACATTCAAGACCAAATAGGCGCGAGACATGAAGCTCAGGGTACTCGGGTGCAGCGGTGGAATTGGCGGGCGCCATCTGCGCACCACCTCGCTGCTCCTCGACAATGACATCCTGATCGACGCCGGAACCGGAGTGGGCGACATATCGCTCGCGGAACTGATGCTGATTGACCATATTTTCATCACGCATTCGCACCTGGACCATATCTGCTCCATCCCGTTCCTGATCGACACTGTTGGCGGCATGCGCAACAAGCCGCTTACCGTGCATGCAATCGAGCCGACGCTGGAAATTATCCGCAACCACATATTCAACTGGAGTATCTGGCCCGATTTCACGCAGATTCCGACGCCGAGCAAGCCGTTCATGCGCTACGAGGTATTGCAGCTCGGCGAAACGGTGGAGCTGAAGGGGCGCAAGATTACCTCGCTCCCGGCCAATCACGTGGTGCCGGCAGTCGGGTTTCAGCTCGACTCAGGGCAGGCGAGCCTGGTGTTTACGGGCGACACTACCACGCACGATCCGCTGTGGGAGGTCGTCAACAAGATCACCAACCTGCGCTACCTGATTATCGAGACGGCCTTCTGCAACCGTGAACGCGACCTGGCGATAGCAGCCAAGCACTATTGCCCCAGCCTTCTGGCCGAGGAACTGACCAAGCTTGAGCGCAGCGCGGAGATCTTCATCACCCACCTGAAGCCAGGTGAGATCGAGCTCACCATGCAGGAGGTCGAGGACTGCGCCGGAGAGTACAAGCCGCGCATGCTGCAGAACAACCAGGTATTCGAGTTCTAACGGCAGCAGGAAAGCCAGTTCTTACGGAAACTCGCATGGCAACCACCAAAGTCAGCTTAGAAGCGCTTAAAGCCCTGGACCCGCTCTCGTCGCTTTCCGACGCGCGGTTGCGGGAACTCGCCGATTTGTGTGTCATCGAGACCGTGTACCGCACCGCGGACCCGTTCCAGCAGCGCCCGATCGTCGGCCAGTCGGCATACGTGCTGCGCGGCGAACTGGTGCTGGTCTATGGTCAAGGCAGCTCGGAGGTGATCGTCGGCGGTTCCGCGGAGGCGCGCCGTTCCTTGGGCAAGCGCCGCGCGTTCGAATCGGCCAAAGCAGTGACCGACGTGCAGCTGATACGCATAGACGACGACCTGCTGGATATCATGCTCACCTGGGACCAGATATCCGTGCATAAACCGGTCGGCGCAAGCCAGCCAGCCGAGCGGTCCGAGGGCGGCGCCGGCTGGGGCGTCATGTCGGGCCTGTTCGGCATCAACAATCTGCGTTTCGGCGCCTTTTCCCAGTTGCCTCCAGCCCACATCACCGAGCTGTTGCGGCGTTTCGAGCGCATTCAGGCAAAAACAGACGAGGTGATCATCCGCGAAGGGGCTGAGGGCGATTTTTACTACCTGCTAGAGTCCGGCAGGTGCCAGGTCGAGCGTCTGATAGGCGGGGTGAACATGACCCTGGCCGAGTTCAAGAGCGGCGACACCTTCGGCGAGGAGGCGCTGGTATCGGAGGCCAAGCGTAACGCAACTGTCACGATGAAAACAGAAGGTAGCCTGTTGCGCCTGAGCAAGCAGGATTTCAATGCGCTGTTGCGCGAACCGCTGCTGCACGGAATAAACATGGAGCAGGCCATGCAGAAGGTGTCGGACGGCGCGCATTGGATAGACGTGCGCTATCCATCCGAATACCAGTACGACCGCTTGCCCGGCGCGCGCAATATCCCGCTGTCCGAGATCCGCAACGCGTTTGGCGCCTTGGACATGGATGAGGAATATATTGTCTATTGCCAGAGCGGCAGGCGCAGCGCCGCCGCCGCTTTCCTGCTGGCGCAGCGCGGCTACCATGTGTTCGTGCTCGAAGGCGGGCTGTGGGGCGGGGACCGGCTGCCGTGAGCCCGGAATCCGCTTTGCCCGCGAACGTCGGCGGGGAACCGCTGCGGCAAGAACGCGGGCGATTTATCACGATTGACGGCGGGCAGTGCAGTAGAGCGCGACCGGCTTTTTTTTGTCGTATAGTGTGAATCATGTAGTTTTAGCGTCAGCCGCCGGCTGCGCGGATCTATTGGCGAGGTCATTATGAGTGCAGTTCTGAATACTCCAAAGGACGCTGCAACCGCGTCGGCCGACGTCAGCGCCAGGCTGATGTTCTCGAAGAACCTGCAGAATGTCACCAACAAGATTCACGCGACTTCCAACATCGACGAAATCATGCTTGAGGTTTCGTCCGATATCTGCAGCCTGTTCAACGCCGATCGCCTCACCATATACATTGTCGGCGAGGACAAGCAATCGATTGTGTCCAAGGTCAAGACCGGGCTGAATTCCTTCAAGGACCTGAAGCTGCCTATCGCCGAGCACTCGATGGGTGGCTATGTTGCCTTCTCCAAGAAGATGATCAACATCAAGGACTGCTACGACGAAGCCGAGCTGAAAGCGATCAATCCCAATCTGCGTTTCTTGCAGGAAGTCGACAAGCGCACGGGCTACCGCACCAAGCAGGTGCTGGCGGCGCCGGTATTGGATGGAGACGAGTTGATCGGCGTCATCCAGATCATCAACAACAAGGCCGGTATGCCGTTTACGGCGCTGATGGAAGAGGGCGTGAGCCAGTTGGCGCAGACGCTGGCCATCGCCTTCAGGCAGCGGCAGAAACCGCAGATCATCAAGACCAAGTACGATTTCCTGGTGAGCGATGCGGTGATCTCGCCGGCCGAGTTCGACCTGGCGGCGCGCTCGGCGCGCAAGAAAGCGGTGGATGTCGAGCAGATACTGGTGGACGAATTCCAGGTCAAGCTGCCCGCCATCGGTCAGGCGCTGTCGAAATTTTTCGGCGTGCCTTACGAGCCGCACAAGCCCGACCGCATCAAGCCGCCGGAGTTGCTGAGGAACCTGAAGCGGGAGTATGTGGAACAGAACCAGTGGGTGCCGATCGACGATAGCAAGGAAGGGGTGGTGGTATTGTGCCTCGATCCGGAGCGGGTGAAGAGCTCGCGCATCGTGCAGAACGTTTATCCCAAGAGCAAGCTGATCTACCGCGTTACCACTCAGCGTGAGTTCAGGGAAACGCTGAACCTGTTTTACGGCGCCGAGGTGGTCGATACCGGCGATATCAGCGATATGCTTTCGGGGCTCGAGGACGATGACGACGGCGGTGGCGAGGGCGCTTCGGACGACCTGTCCCAGGCGGCCGATAACGAGCTGGTGAAGCTGGTGAACAAGATCGTCATCGACGCCTACAACCAGGGCGCGTCCGACATCCATATCGAGTCCTATCCGGGCAAGGGCAAGACCGAGATCCGTTTCAGGAAAGACGGTTCGCTCGCGCCCTACATCGAGGTGCCGGCATCCTATCGCAATGCCATTGTTGCTCGCGTCAAGATCATGTGCGATCTTGACATCTCTGAAAAACGCCGGCCCCAGGACGGAAAGATCAAGTTCAAGAAGTTCGGGCCGATCGACATCGAGCTTCGCGTGGCCACCATTCCGACTCAGGGCGGCGTGGAGGACATCGTGATGCGTATCCTTGCTGCCGGCGAGCCGATTCCGCTCGACAAACTCGGTCTCACGCCGCACAACCTGGAGACGCTGAAAGAGGTGGTGAGCAAACCCTACGGCCTGTTCTTCGTCTGCGGGCCTACCGGCTCCGGCAAGACCACTACCCTGCATTCGGTGCTGAAGCATCTCAATACTCCGGATACCAAGATCTGGACCGCCGAGGATCCGGTCGAAATTACGCAAAAGGGCTTGCGCCAGGTGCAGGTAAACAAGAAGGCGGGGCTCGACTTTGCCATGGTGATGAAGGCGTTCCTGCGCGCCGATCCGGACATCATCATGGTGGGTGAGATGCGCGACAAGGAAACCGTCGGAACAGGCATCGAGGCCTCGCTTACGGGCCACCTGGTATTCGCCACATTGCATACGAATAGCGCGCCGGAGTCGATCACTCGTCTGCTCGACATGGGCATGGATCCGTTCAACTTCTCCGACGCCCTGCTCGGCATCCTCGCCCAGCGCCTGGCGAAGCGCCTGTGCGCCAAGTGCAAGCAGTCGTACAACCCGGCTCCCGAGGAGATGAAGGCGTTTCTGACCGAGTACTGCAGCGAGTTGGTCAATACCGTGACTTTCAAGCAGAACCCCAAAGAGGGCTACGAGAACGTGTACAAGGATTGGGTCAAGAACTACGGCAACGACAAAGGCCAGTTCACCATGTACAAGAAGATCGGATGCGACGCCTGCGGCGGCAGCGGCTACAAGGGCCGGGTCGGCCTGCACGAACTGCTGGTCGGTACCGATCCGCTGAAAAAGCTGATCCAGGAACATGCGCGTGTGGCGGAAATGCTGGCCTGCTGCCTGAACGAGGGCATGCGTACCCTGAAAATGGACGGCATGGAAAAGGTGCTGATGGGGCTCACAGACATGCCCACGGTGCGCGCGGTCTGCATCAAGTAGACGCGGCGCACGCGGAGATGGGGAAAGTCTGAGGTGGTCGCGGAGCGCAACGGTTCGGGTATGGCAACCCAGACAGTGGAGGACCTGTTCCGGCGGCTGGAGCAGCTGAACGAAATCGGCGCCTCGCTCTCGGCCGAAAGGGATATCAACCGCCTGCTGGAAAGCATCCTGCTCGCGGCCAAGGCGATCACCCGCGCCGATGGCGGCACGCTGTACCTGTTGACCGAGGAAGATGGCACCAAGCGCCTGAAATTCGAGATTATGCGCACCCAGTCGCTGAATATTGCCATGGGTGGTACCACCGGGACTCCGATTCCCTTCTACCCGATCCATCTCTACGGCAAGGACGGCGCGCCCAACAACCAAATGGTGGCGGCCTTCGCGGCGCTTACCGGCCAGACGGTCAATATCGCCGATGCTTATACCGCGGAGGGATTCGACTTCAACGGCACGCGCAATTTCGACAAGAAAACCGGCTACCATTCAAAATCCTTCCTCACGGTGCCGATGACGAATCACGAGAACGAAATCATCGGCGTGCTGCAACTGATCAACTCGCAGGATCCCGTCAGCACAGAGGTGGTTGCTTTTTCAGACTCGGACCAGCGCCTTGCCGAATCCCTTGCGTCGCAGGCGGCCATCGCGCTCACCAACCGCCAGCTGATCAACCAGCTGGAGGCGCTGTTCGAATCGTTCATCGCCATGATCAACTCGGCGATCGACGAAAAATCCCCCTACACCGGCGGACATTGCCAGCGGGTGCCCGAGCTCACGATGATGCTCGCAGAAGCGGTAAACGAGACAAAGGACGGACCGCTCCGCGATTTCGAAATGACCGACAAGGACCGCTACGAGCTGAAAATCGCGGGGCTGCTGCACGATTGCGGCAAGGTAACGACGCCGGTGCACGTGGTGGACAAGGCGACCAAGCTCGAGGCTATTTTCGATCGCGTCCACCTGATCGATACCCGCTTCGAGGTGCTCAAGCGCGACGCCGAGATCGAGTTGCTGAAAAGTACCGCCGCGTTGCAGCAGCAGGGGCTGGACGAGTTGTCGTTGCGCCAGCGCGGCAATCAGCTGCAACAGTCATACAGGGCGCGCTTGCGTGAGCTCGACCGGGACCGCGAGTTCCTGCGCAAATCCAATATCGGCGGGGAATTCATGCCGCCGGAGGCGCAGGAGCACGTGAAACAAATCGCCGAGTACAAGTGGCTGGACCAATCAGGCAATACCGCCCATTTCCTTACCGACGACGAGATCGAGAATCTGAGCATCCCGCGTGGCACGCTCACCGTCAAGGAACGCGAGATCATCAACTACCACATCGTCGCTACCATCAAAATGCTGGAAGCTTTGCCCTGGCCCAAGCATCTACAGCGCGTGCCGGAATACGCCGGCGGACATCACGAACGCATGGACGGAAAGGGCTATCCGCGCGGTCTCACGCGAGAACAAATGTCGGTGCAGGCGCGTGTCATGGGCATAGCCGACATCTTCGAAGCGCTCACCGCCAGAGACAGGCCCTACAAAAAGGGCAAGACGCTGACCGAATCACTGCAGATTCTGGGGAAATTCAAGGAAGGGGGACACATCGATCCCGACCTGTTCGACGTGTTCATCCGGCAGAAAGTGTACCTGCGCTATGCCGAAAAGTTCCTCGAGGCAAATCAGATCGACCGCGTTGACGAAAGCAAGATCCCGGGATATCGCCCCTAAAGCGGGGCGGGGCCTGGGTCTGCCTCGACGAACCGGCCATCAAACGATCGCCGACACGCTGTGGGCATCAGCTAGGGGACTCAGTTTTTAGCGGAGGTTCGCTGGTCACGCATACGATCAAGCCGGCGGTGGCGGTATCGACGAATTTCTTGTCGTAGCCCAATTCAATGAGTTCCCAGCGGAAGTCCCTGCGTAGCTTCGCCCTTTTGTACCAGCCAAGCTTGTTATCCTGGGTAGGGTGAGCGGCTCGCATAAAAACTTCTTCGAGAATCTCGGACAAGCGTTGTTGCGACACCATCCGGATTGGATTGTTCGCGATTGCAGGCGGACAGCGCCTGGCTACATCCTGCGCCAGGCTTTTTGCCAATGCCGCAACTTTGCGCGTGGAAAAATACTCTAGAATCGCGGTTCTCCTGCTGAAACGGGCAAAACACCCCAATCCGGAAAATGGCTACAAAGTGCGAGGTAAGTGCCGTCTCGAGTATAGCAGTTCGATCCGCGCGCAACTTTTGGCGGAAGACGCGGACATAGTGTCGCGCTGAGAGCCTGACGCCGGCAGGTCCTCCCGTTCTACGGGCGTGGTCTGCCGGCACCGGCTAGACTCCGGAAAAGTGTACCTGCCCAGAGCCCACCTGACATTTTTCGTCACTAGCCGCCCAGGATGGGAACTACGATGCCTTTTCGAATCTCGGTGCTGTTTCGCAAGTGCTTGATAATTAATGATTCAAAGTTAAATGCCTGTTCCGGGTGTTCTGGCATGGCGTTTGCTCCTTACCGTGTACGGCGGGCAGCAGTCGCCGCAACTTCTGGAGAGGAATACAAATGAAATCAATACAACGTGGTTTTACACTGATCGAGCTGATGATTGTAGTTGCGATTATCGGTATTTTGGCCGCTGTGGCATTGCCGGCCTATCAGGACTACACGGTTCGTGCCAAAGCGTCCGAGATGATCCTGGCTGCTTCTGGAATGAAAACCGGAGTCGCAGAGTGGTTCCAAAGCAAGGGTTCATTGCCGGCGACTGGTTCAATGGTATCGGACGCGTCTTCGAAATACGTAGCCAGCGTTACCTGGAACGGTACGATGATTACCGCGACAGGGCAGGGAGACCCGAAACTTACCGGTAAGACCATTACCCTGGCGGCGGTGACCCAGTCCAACGGACAGGTTGTATGGACCTGCGGCGGTTCACTCGACGCGAAATATCGCCCGGCAAGCTGCAAGTAATTCTAGATTGTCGTCGGCAAGGGGGCGTCCAGATTGGACGCCCTTTTTTTTGATCGAGGTTACGGTGCAGGTCCGTTGCGCGCGTGTGTCGCGAGAACTTGGGCGCAAGCCAGCTACGCGGCGCGCCAATACTCTGCTCAACCCGATTTGCGATCCGGTCGCCATCCTCCACCGCGTGATCCCGAGGCTGGCCGGCCAACCCCGCTATCAGGATAGTATTTACCGCCGGCCGCCTCCGGCATCGCCTTGCAGGGTGCTGCGATACACCGGCCTCGCGCTCCCCGATATATGCCCCAGGCAAAACAGCATTTCCTTCCGTTGTGATAACAGTGAATAGTTTTTTTCGATCATGCCGATGGTGCTCTATGATGTTTGAGTCCGATGGCCCAGGGTAATAG
>JAENXP010000132.1 GCA_016649475.1 Burkholderiales bacterium
CGCGCAGCTCGAACGCCTTGATCGCGTACTCGTCGTAAGCCGTGACGAATATGATCGCTGGCGGCGATTCCAGCGCCAGCGCATGGCGCGCGAATTCGATGCCGCTCATCTGCGGCATGCGAATGTCCACCAGCAGCACATCCGCGGCTATGGATTCGAGCAATTCCAGCGCCTCCTTGCCGTTGCCGGCTTCGCCCACGACTTTCGCCGGCACCTGCGGCGCGCAGTCTGCAATCAGTTCTTTCAGGCGCATGCGCGCAGGGGCCTCGTCGTCGACCAGCACCACTTTAAGCACATCGTTCACCCCTGCACCTGGCCAGGCGGCACGGCGCGCAGCGCGACACGCTGATTGCGCAAATCCGGGAGGGAGTCGGAAGCCGCGATTTGATCTATACTTGGCACGGATAAGGTATTGAAAACGTATATCAAATGGCGCGCGTGCGCCGGGTTTTTCCGATTCTGACCGGATTCAGGGCAATGAGCAAGATAACGAACAAGAAACCGCTGCCTCGCGCCGCCTGGTCGGGACGCTTCGCCGAGCCCGTGAGCGAGCTGGTGCAGCGCTATACCGCATCCGTGTCCTTCGACCAGCGCCTGGCCGAGCACGACATCCGCGGCTCGCTCGCGCACGCGCGCATGCTCGCCGCCTGCTCGGTGATTTCCAGGCGTGATCTCGCCGCAATCGAATCCGGCATGCGCACTATCCTGGCCGAATTGCGCAGCGGCAAGTTCAAATGGTCGCTCGCGGCTGAGGACGTGCACCTGAACATCGAACGGCGCCTGACCGCGCTCGCGGGCGACGCAGGCAAGCGTTTGCACACCGCGCGCTCGCGCAACGACCAGGTGGCGACAGACGTGCGCCTGTGGCTGCGCGACACGATCGATGCGCTCGCGGCGCAGCTGGGCGCGCTGCAGGCCAGCCTGCTCGACCAGGCTGCGCGCCACGCAGACACCGTGATGCCCGGCTTCACCCATCTGCAGGTGGCGCAGCCGGTGACCTTCGGCCACCACCTGATGGCCTATTTCGAAATGTTCGTACGCGACCGTGAACGGCTCGAGGACTGCCGCAAGCGCGTTAACCGCCTGCCCCTGGGCGCGGCCGCGCTCGCCGGCACCTCCTATCCGATCGACCGCGAAATGGTGGCGAAGGCGCTGGGCTTCGACGGCATCTGCGCCAACTCGATCGACGCGGTGTCGGACCGCGACTTCGCGGTCGAGTTCTGCGCCTGCGCCGCGCTGATCATGACCCACGTCTCGCGGCTGTCGGAGGAACTGGTGCTGTGGATGAGCCCGCGCTACGGCTTCATCCGGCTGCCCGACCGCTTCTGCACCGGCTCGTCCATCATGCCGCAGAAGAAGAACCCGGACGTGCCCGAACTCGCGCGAGGCAAGACCGGACGCGTGGCCGGCCACCTGATGGCGCTGCTCATGCTGATGAAAGCGCAGCCGCTCGCCTACAACAAGGACAACCAGGAGGACAAGGAACCGCTGTTCGACACCGCCGACACGCTCTCCGACACCCTGGCGATTTTCACCGATCTGGTGGCCGGCATCGAAGTCGACGCGGCCGCGATGCGCGCAGCCGCGCTGGAAGGCCATGCGACCGCGACCGACCTCGCCGACTACCTGGTCAAGAAAGGCCTGCCGTTTCGCGACGCGCACGAAGCGGTGGCGCGCGCGGTGCGGGCAGCGGATGCGCGCGGCTGCGATCTCGCCGCGCTCGGCCTGGACGAACTGCGGCAGTTCTCGCCGCTCGTAGGTGCAGACGTATTCAAAGTGTTGACGCTGGAAGGCTCGCTTGCCAGCCGCGACCATGCCGGTGGCACCGCGCCCCGGCGCGTGCGCGCGGCAGTGAAACGCGCGCGCAAAGACTTGCGTTAAATGCGTCGCAAGATGAATTGTGCAACGATCCGATTGAGCAGCGCATGAGGAAAAACGCCACGATCGATATCACCTCGGGGACATTTCCCCCGGATCGAAGCGGGTTACAGGCCAGTATGGAAAAAATCGGCAAATACCTGGTCACGCGAAAACTCGGGGAAGGCGCCACCAGCGAGGTGTATCTGTGCCACGATCCCTTCGCCGACCGCAAGGTAGCGATCAAGGTAGTGTTTCCGGATACGCTCACCGACGACGAGAACCGCAAGCTGTTCCGCAAACTGTTCATCACCGAAGCCTCGCTCGCCGGCAAGCTCACGCATCCGCACATCGTGCAGATCTACGATGCGGTGGTGGATGAAGGCATCAGCTATGTGGTGATGGAGTACGTGGACGGAGGTACGCTCGAACCGCACTGCAACCCGGCCTCCCTGTTGCCGGTGGACACGATCGTCGAGATTATTTTCAAGTGCACCCGGGCATTGGACTACGCCAACCGCGCCGGGGTCATACACCGCGACATCAAGCCCGCCAACATCCTGCTGCACGGCGAGACCGACATCAAGATTTCCGACTTCGGCTCGGCGCTGATCACCACCAGCATGGTTACACAGGTGAGCGGCATCGGCTCTCCCGCCTATATGTCGCCGCAGCAGATCAAGGAACACCCGCTCACGCTGCAAACCGACATTTATTCACTCGGCGTGGTGATGTACCAACTGCTCACCGGGCAGCTGCCGTTCCAGGCGAGCAACAATTTCAGCATGATGTACCAGATTACCAACGTCGAACCGCCGCCGCCGGCCAGCAAACGCCGGGAAATCGCGTTCGCGGTGGAACGGATCGTGCGCAAGGCGATGCAAAAGGAACTGGAGTTGCGCTACCAGAACTGGGATGAGTTCTCCGACGACCTTGCGGCGGTCATCAGCAACGAACAGGCAGTGCAGAAGAAGGAGGATTTTGCCGACAGCGAAAAATTCAATCTCCTGCGCGGCCTGCCGTTCTTCGCCAATTTCGGCGATGCCGAACTATGGGAAGTGATGCGCATCAGCAGCTGGGAATACTGCAAACCCGGCAAAGCGCTGATGTTCGAAGGCGAAACGGGGGATTTCTTCTGCCTGCTTGCCTCGGGCGAAGTCAAGGTGATCAAGCAGGGCAAGCTGCTCAATATACTCAGCAGGGGCGAATGTTTCGGCGAGATGGCCTATATCGCCGGGGCGACCGGCAGCGTGCGCAGCGCCGACATCGTCGCTTTGAGCGAATCGCGCGTGATCACCATATACAACGAAGATCTGGATCAAGCCTCCGACGTCTGCCGCAACAAGTTCGACCGCGCCTTCATGGCGATCCTGGTCGATCGCCTGTCGCTTTCCAACACGCGGCTTATCGGCGTCTGAGCGGGCCGGCGCATGGGCGCGCCCTCGTGGATCGCGGTGTGCGCCCTTAGCCGGCGTGTTTTCTGCGCGACCGGACTGCGGCCGCCAAACTATCGAGTGCGGTCACCGTTTGGTCCCAGCCTATGCATGCGTCGGTAACGCTTTGACCGTAGCGCAGGTTCCGCTTGTTGTCGGTGATCGTTTGCTTGCCTTCGACCAGGTGGCTCTCGAGCATCACGCCGCAGATGGCGTACGAGCCGCCCCCGATCTGCTGCGCCAGGGAGGCCACGACTTCCGGCTGTTTGCGATAGTCCTTGCCGCTGTTGCCGTGGCTGCAGTCCACGATCATGCGCGGCTGCAATCCGGCGCGGGCCAAAACATCGGCGGCGCTGCGCACGCTGGCGGCATCGTAGTTCGGCCCGGCTTCGGATCCGCGCAGGACGAGGTGCCCGTGAGGATTGCCGGTGCTGCTTACGATCATCGCCCTGCCGTCCAAGGAGACCGATGGAAAGGTATGCGGCTGCGCTGCGACAAGGATGGCGTCGACGGCGGTCTGAACACTGCCGTCGGTGGCGTTCTTGAAACCCACGGGCGCCGACAGCGCTGAAGCCATCTGGCGGTGCAGCGGGCTTTCCACTGTGCGCGCGCCGATAGCGCCCCAGGTGAGTAATTCGGCGTAATACTGCGGTGTCACCAGGTCGAGGATTTCTGACGCCGCTGGGATTCCGAGGCGCGCGCATTCGAGCAGAATGCGGCGCGCGCGGCGCAGTCCCTCGCCGATGTCTCCCCGTCCGTCCAGGTCCGGGTCGTAGATCAGGCCTTTCCATCCCAGGCGCGTCCTGGGCTTCTCGAAATAGACCCGCATGACCAGGTTGAGCGCATCGGCCACGCCGGGCGCAAAATCGCGCAGTTGCCGGGCATACTCGATCGCGGACTCAGGCTCGTGGATCGAACATGGACCGACGATCACGAGCAAGCGGTCGTCCTCGCCCCGCAATATGGCCTGCACCGCAGTGCGCGCGCCGGCGATATGCGCGGCTTCGGCCTCGCCAACCGGCAGATCGATGCGCAATTCCCGCGGCGCGGGCAACAAATCCTCGCGCGCGATGTGCACATCGGAAATTTTCGTGGGCATGGATCTGGCCTAGCGCGAATTGCAGCTGCCGGCCGGAAAAAGCCGCACAGTACCTATACCCCCTGGGGGGTGAGTCCCGGGGGAGGAGAGTTTCACAGTGGCAAAACCGCGACGGCCTAAGCGGCCTGCCCGCCTGGACGCATTGCGGCTTGCGCCTCAGCCACCCAACAGCTTTTGCAGCTCGCCCGACTGGTACATTTCGCCCATGATGTCCGAGCCGCCGACGAATTCACCCTTGACATAGAGCTGGGGTATGGTCGGCCAGTTGGCATAGGTCTTGATGCCCTGGCGGATTTCGGCATTCTCCAGCACGTTCACGGTGAATACCTCCTTCGCGCCGCAGGCGTTCAGCATGGCGATCGCGTTTGCGGAAAAACCGCACTGCGGGGCCTGCGGCGTGCCCTTCATATACAGCACCACCGGATGGCCGGAAACTTGTTCTTTGATCAACTCTTGCGTGTCCATCGACAACTCCTTTGCGAATACTTGAGTAAATTGCTCAGCTTTGGATTTTACCGGCTTGGAGACCTTCCGGTCAATGGGGCCGGCGCCATGGGATCTGGCCCGGTCCACGCCAGCTTCAAATCGGAAAAATCATGCAGGTCGTGGTGGCGTGAGCCAGCAATTTGCCGCGGGAATCGTAGAGATTGCCTTCGGCCGTGGCAGCGCGATTGCCAGGATGAATCACCCGCCCCTCCGCGCGCACGCGTCCGGTCTTTTCGTTCATGGCGCGCACGAAGTTGATTTTGAATTCCAGCGTGGTATAGGCCTGCCCTGCGGGCAGCGTGGTATGCACCGCGCAACCCATGCAGGAATCCAGCAGCGTGGCGGCGTATCCGCCGTGCACGCTGCTGACGGGATTGAAGAAAGCGAATTCGGGCACGCCCTCGTACACGGTGCGACCGTGCTCCACCTCGACCAGCTCGAACTTGAGCGCCGCGCTGATCGGCGCCGCCGGGTACCTGCATTCGAGTATGCCTTGCATGAATTCCAGGCCGGACAGGTGTTTCACCTGTTCCAGCGGCGTCACGCCGTGGACTACTTTATTGCGCTTTTTCGGTGCCTGGCTGCTGGCGGTCATTGCCGGGAATCTCCTCTTCTGATTAGCCGTCGCCGCACATTATATCGATGCATTCTCCGCGGCACGCGCGCCGCTCACGCGGGCAATTCCGGCCAGATCCGGCCAGGATTGCAGCTGCCGATATCCATGCGCCTGGAGCAGTGCAGAGCAGGCCTCGGACTGATCGTAGCCATGCTCGAATAACAGCCATGCGCCCGGATTCAGGTGCGCCCCCGCTTTGGCGACGATGGCGCGGATGCAATCCAGCCCGTCGGCGCCGCCGACCAAAGCGCGCTGCGGTTCGAAGGCCAGATCACCCTGGCCAAGGTGCGGATCCCCAGCGGCGATGTAAGGCGGGTTGGAGACGATCAGGTCAAAGCTCTCTCCCGTCAGCGCGCCGAACCAGTCGCCGCAGAAAAACCGCACGCCGACTTTGTGGCGTTTTGCGTTTGCTCGCGAGACCGAAAGCGTCGCGTAATCCACGTCCACCGCGGTCACGCGCGCCTGCGGGCGCTCCCTCGCCAGTGCGACGGCGATCACGCCGCTGCCCGTTCCGAGGTCGAGTACGCGAACCGGCGCGTTCGCAGGGATGCGCTCGAGCGCGAGTTCGACGAGCAACTCGGTTTCGGGGCGCGGGATCAGCACGGACGGCGTGATCCCGAATTCGAGGCCGTAGAATTCGCGCACACCGAGAATGTAGGCAATGGGCTCGCCAAGGCTGCGGCGTTGCGCCAGGGCCGCAAACGCTTTCTGCGCCTCGGCGTCGGCGGCTTCGTCGGCATGCGCGATCAGCCAGGCGCGGCTCTTTCCTAGCACCCGCTCAAGCAGCATGCGCGCTTCCAGCAGCGGCAGGCCGCTCTGCGCCGCGAGTTCCGCTATGGTGGCGCCTGCGCTCACGGCTGGCTGGAAGCGCCGGCTTCCTCGCCCAGCGTGGCGAGCTGCTCGGCCTGGTGCTCGGCGGCGAGCGCCCCGGTCAACTCGGCGAGGTCGCCCTCCATGATGTCCTGGATCTTGTACAGAGTCAGATTGATGCGGTGATCGGTTACGCGCCCCTGCGGAAAATTGTAGGTGCGTATGCGTTCGGAGCGGTCGCCGCTGCCAATCAGACTTTTGCGTGTCGCTGCCTGCGCTGCCGCCTGCTCGCGCAATTGCTTGTCCTTGATGCGCGCCGCCAGCACCGACAGCGCCTGCGCCTTGTTCTTGTGCTTCGAACGCCCG
>JAENXP010000595.1 GCA_016649475.1 Burkholderiales bacterium
AAGAAGGAAACGATACTCAGGAAAGTTCGCGCTCTGGCCGAGGTCAATCCGATGCTGGGACATCGCGGTGTGCGGCTGGGTATCACTTACCCGGAAATCTATACGATGCAGATTCAGGCGATCCTTGAAGCATCTGCGCTATGCGCACGCGAAGGAACCGTGATCTATCCCGAGATCATGGTCCCGCAGGTGGCAACCGTGGAAGAACTCCTGCGCATTCACAGCATGGTGAAGCGTATCCACAAGGTGGTTGAACTTACGCACGGCATCAGCGTGAAATTCAAATTCGGGTCGATGCTGGAGGTGGTGCGCGGCTGCCTGCGCGCCGGGCGCATGGCCCAGGATGCGGAGTTCTTCTCTTTCGGCACCAACGACCTGACCCAGGCGACGTTTTCGTTCAGCCGCGAGGACGCTGAAAACAAGTTTCTGCCGGCCTACAACGAGACCGGCATCCTGCAGGACAATCCGTTCGAGGTGCTGGATATCAAGGGCGTGGGGCAGCTGATGAAAATGGCGGTGGAAAGCGGACGCCAGACCCGGCCGGAACTGAAGGTAGGCATCTGCGGCGAGCACGGGGGCGACCCGGCGTCGATCCATTTCTGCCATAGCATCGCGATAGACTATGTGTCCTGCTCCGGCCCGCGCGTGCCGATTGCGCGCCTGGCGGCGGCGCAGGCGAAACTGCTGGAAGGGAGCTACGTAGGCCTGAACTGAGCGGCCGGGTTCAAGTTGCGCGTATGGCCTGGTTTGTGTACCTGATCGAGTGCAGGGACGGCAGCATATATACCGGCATCGCAGTGGACGTGAACGCGCGTTACGCCGCGCACCTGAGCGGCAAGGGCGCACGCTACACCCGTTCCCACCCGCCGCGGCGCCTGCTCGCGGCGATCGAATATGCCGACCGGTCTGCCGCATCCAAGGCGGAATACCAGATCAAGCGCCTGTCGCCGCGCGACAAGCGCGAATTGGGCCGCCGGCACCAGGCGCCATAGCGCTAAGCACCGCCATGCTGCATATCTCCAATAGCGTAAGCATCCCGGCGCGGGAGATCGAGATCAGCGCGATTCGCGCCCAGGGGGCCGGCGGGCAGAATGTAAACAAGGTTTCCAGCGCAATACACCTGCGCTTCGATATCGCCGCATCGTCGCTCCCGGATGTTCTCAAGGAACGCCTGCTCGGCTTGCACGATCAGCGCATCACCAAGGATGGCGTGGTGGTGATCAAGGCGCAGCAGCACCGCAGCCAGGAAATGAACCGGGAAGAGGCGCTGCAACGGCTGCAGGAACTCATCCTCAGTGTCGCCATCCCCCGGAAGAAGCGCAAGCCGACCCGGCCGACGCGGAGTTCGCAAAGGAAGCGGCTCGACAGCAAGACCAGACGCGGCGCGGTCAAGCTGACGCGGGGCAAAGTCGTGGATTGATGCCGCGCCCGGCCGGTGCGCCGGGCCTGGGGCGCGAAATTTGCGCGGCGCCGATGCCTGCGCTTGACGCAAATCAAAAGAGCCTCGCAGGCTTATGGGTAAATAGTGGAATCTGCCGGAATGAAAATTGGCGGCAGCCGCGGACTGAAGCACTCTCAATCAGGGGGTGATCGCATGAGCATGGATGAACGCATACATATCTGTGAACCAGGTGTCTACGCTCTTGGCGGCAGGAGCGATAAAAAACCGGTGCCGGGGTCGAAAGTTCTTTCGCAGGCCGCAGGCGGGTCGGGTTGGCGGGCGCGAGTATCCACGCCGGGCAAGGCGCGGATGACCGGTCGAGCAGCCGCGGTGCTCGGCTCGATGATTGCGTCGCTGGCCTTGGGCTTTTTCAGCTTGTCCGGCCAGGTGATGGCCGCGGATGCGGAGCGTGGCGGCTTACTCTATGAAACGCGCTGCAAGGCCTGCCACGAGGACAGCGTGCACAACCGCAAGTCGCGCAAGGCCGAGTCGTTCGCCGCCTTGCGCGCGCAGGTGCTGCGCTGGAGCGCCGAAGCGGGTGGCGTCTGGACCGCCGAAGAAATCGACAATGTGGCGCGCTATCTCAATGAGCGCTATTACCGCTTCCCGTGCCCGCAGGTCATGTGCAAGGCGGAACAGGCCTGGATCACACGCTGAATGCGGCGGCGCCCGCGCGCCCGGCGCAAACAACGCGGGTGGACGAAGTTCCCGGGAAAAGCGAAAATCGGCTTCGCTTCAAACAATCTCAAGGTACCCCAATGACCCAAATCACCGGCGGCGAGGCCTTCGTACGCATGCTGCAGCTGCATGGCGTGAAGCACATTTTCGGCCTGTGCGGCGATACTTCGCTGCCATTCTATGACGCGATGTACCGGCTGGAGCACGGGATGCAACACATTCTCACCCGCGACGAGCGTTCCGCCGCCTATATGGCCGACGGCTATGCGCGCGTGTCCGGCCGCGTCGGCATATGCGAAGGACCCAGCGGCGGCGGCGCGACCTATA
>JAENXP010000677.1 GCA_016649475.1 Burkholderiales bacterium
CTCGCCGGCAGCTGGTGGCCGGACTGGACGCGCTGGCTGGCGAAGCAATGCGGCCCGCTGCAGCGGCCGCCGGATGTGACCAGGAAATTTCCGGTGCTGTGCCCGGCACCCGGCACTTACGTGCTCGAGCGCTGATCGGGACGCTATTTGCGCCTGCGGGGGCAGCGCCGCCTGCGCCAGTTCCAGCGGCTTTAGTAGTCCTGGTACTGCTTGCCCGAACCCACGAATGGCGGTACCCGGCCGACCAGGGCCTCCAGCATGATCAACTCCGCATCGCTATGGTTGATCACGGGCGCAACTTCGATCATCTTTATCGGCATGTCCCCATGGGCGTAGATGTAGCGCGGTGCATCGTGATGGGTGGTACTCACGGTTTCCCTGGCCGCGGGCATGTTGCCCGCCTGCAGGTCCACCACGCCATAGCAGGTGCAGACATAGGTGCGCTCGGCTTCGACCTCGATATAAATGCCGGTGCCGCGTATGCCCAGGGCGGCGGTGGGCGTGGTGATGCTGCGCTGCCCGCGGCCGAACACGGACAGCAGTTTGCCCGTAAGCAGTCGCAGCGAACCGATCAGCGCACTCCCGCCAGCGGTATGCAGTTCACTGTTCTGGCGCAGCAGAAACGCATCCTCGCCGACGGCGAATACGGCCAGCCCCCCGGCCGCGGTGACGACACGGTCACCTGGCTTCACCAGGGTGCCCGCTTCGGCCGCGCTGCCGTTGACCAGCACTTCGCCCTTGATCATGACCATGCCCGTGGACTGCTGGCGCTGGGCCAGCGCATCGCGCAACAGTAACGGCATGAGCGCGCCGCCGAGCAGCGCGCGCTTGAGCCACTCGCGCCGCCGCCACGCAAAGGAATTGCCGTCCTGGTTCATGCCGGGCACTCCGGGTTCCGGACTATTTGTCCCGCAGTTCCCGCCGCAGGATCTTGCCTATGGGGGTCTTGGGCAGGCTGTCGCGGAATTCCACGTATTTCGGAATCTTGTAGCCGGTGAGTTCCCGCTTGCAGTGCTCGATCACGGCTTCCTTGCTCAGGTTCGGATCCTTTTTCACGATCACCACTTTCACCGCCTCGCCCGATTTTTCGTCGGCCACGCCCACGGCAGCGCACTCGAGCACGCCCGGGTGCGTCGCCACCACGCTTTCGATCTCGTTCGGATACACGTTGAAGCCGGAGACCAGGATCATGTCCTTCTTGCGGTCGGTAATGGTGACATAGCCCTTGGCGTTGATATTGCCGACGTCGCCGGTCTTGAGCCAGCCGTCCTGCAACACCTTGGCGGTTTCCGCCGGGAGCTGCCAATATCCCTTCATCACCTGCGGTCCGCGGATGCAAATCTCGCCTGTGGATTTCTCGATGTCACCTTCACCGGTCCATACCGGGAGCTCTTTGAAATCGTCGTCGCGGATGGAAAACTCGGTAGAGGAAATCGGCAGTCCGATAGTGCCGTTCCACGGTGTGCCCAGCAGATTGATGCTGGCCGCGGGCGACGTCTCGGTAAGACCGTAGGCCTCGGTAAGATAGCGACCGGTGACCTGCTGCCACTTTTCCGCCACCGGCTTGAGTACCGCCGCGCCGCCGCCGACGACGAGTTTCAGCGCGGAGAAATCAAGCTGGCCGAATCCGGGCGTATGCAGCAGCCCGTTGAAAAGCGTGTTGACGCCGGTCAGCACCGACCACTTCCATTTCCCCAGTTCCTTGACGAACGCAGGGAGGTCGCGCGGATTGGTAATCAGCACATTGACCACGCCCATGGTCATGAAATAGAGGGTCGTGGTCAGGCAGAAGATGTGATACATCGGCAGCGGCGAAATCACAACTTCTTCGCCTTCCTTCAGGCTGCCGCCGATCCAGACACCGGCCTGTTCCATGTTGGCGAGAATATTGTGATGCGTCAGCATTGCGCCCTTGGACAATCCCGTGGTGCCGCCGGTGTACTGCAGGAAAGCGATGTCTTCGTGGCCGAGGCTGACGGGCGCAAGCTGGGCGCCGGCGCCGCGCGCCAGCGCCGTAGCGAGATCGATGGCGCCGTCGATGCGCCAGTCCGGCACCATTTTCTTCACCCGCTTCACCACGAAGTTGACGA